>NZ_BAABFL010000080.1:0-23973 GCF_039540975.1 Kistimonas scapharcae | reverse complement strand
CCATGACACGTCTCCTAACCCAAGGAAAACCAGTGTCGTAAGTTTAGACGGGAGAATGGCTTATGTTAGGTGGTAATCAGGAACTTATATCCCAGGCTCTTCACTCGCTTTTCAAACAGCATGTACAACCAGTTTCCATCATCTGAAAAACAACAGTCACGCATGCGTCCATCACCAAGCATTTGACCAGGTGGAAGGAAAACTTCCGGCAAAGAACCTTCTTTTTCCAAAGACAATGTATTCTCTAAAAACCACGCTTGCTTGACTTTAAAGTGCTCGGCACGTCGTTTTCGAATCACCCTGTCATGACGCGCCTGTTTTACCCTTAACTCATTGAGCCTGCGATTTATAATAGTGACCGATAGGTTAGTTCGATCTGCCGCGGGATTATCTGTTTCTCTATGTATGTGCGTATTCTGCTGTTGTTCATATCCGCCACCATTTTTCCTAACACCACTTGCCATACCCTTACCTGAATAAAAAGCCTGAAATGATTTAAAAACCAAGACATCAACCAACCACCAATCCTGCTATTGATTCATATACCCTGACATGGTTCCAAACACACGTGACAATCATGCTGACAACGAACACATAGCCATCCCCAGCAACCGTTGCTACAATACCGCCGCCTTCCAAACCTGTACGAATGAACCAGACAGGCCCACTGATGACCAAGTCTTCCCAGTCTCTGAGTTACAAAGACGCCGGCGTGGATATTGATGCCGGCAATGCCCTGGTGGAACGTATTAAGCATGTGGCGAAACGCACCCATCGCCCGGAAGTGATGGGCGGACTCGGCGGGTTCGGCGCCCTCTGCGAAATCCCGGCCGGCTACAAGCAGCCAGTGCTGGTCTCCGGCACTGACGGTGTCGGCACCAAACTCCGCCTCGCCACGGACCTTGGCAAGCATGACACCATCGGTATCGACCTCGTCGCCATGTGCGTCAACGACCTGATTGTCTGTGGCGCAGAACCCCTCTTTTTCCTCGATTATTATGCGACCGGCCACCTGAACGTGGACATCGCCGCCAGCGTTGTCACCGGTATCGGCCAGGGCTGTGAACAGGCCGGCTGCGCACTGGTCGGCGGTGAAACCGCTGAAATGCCCGGCATGTACGAGGGTGAAGATTACGATCTGGCCGGTTTCTGCACCGGCGTTGTGGAAAAATCCGACATTATTGACGGTTCTGCCGTGAGACCGGGCGACGCCCTGATCGCACTGGCCTCCAGCGGCCCTCACTCCAACGGCTACTCCCTGATCCGCAAGATCATCGAAGTCAGCCAGGCTGACCTGACCGCCGAAGTCGACGGCCGTCCGCTGGCTGACGCGCTGCTGGAACCCACCCGGATCTATGTCAAGCCGCTGCTGAACCTGATCAAGACCCACCCAGTCAACGCCCTCAGCCATATCACCGGTGGCGGCCTGCTGGAAAATATCCCCCGCGTGTTGCCTGAGGGAACCAAAGCCGTTATCAATACTCAAAGCTGGCAACGGCCTGCCGTATTTGAGTGGCTTCGTGAGCAGGGCAACGTCGATGAGCGGGAAATGTACCGCACCTTCAACTGCGGTGCCGGCATGATTATCGCCGTTCCCGAAGCAGCCAAACAGGATGTCATCACTTTCCTCTGGGAACAGGGTGAGACTGCCTGGGAAATCGGTACGATCGCCAACTGCGAAGCCGGCGATGAACAGGTCGAACTGGCCGGACTGTAAGAAGGGATCAGAGCCGGCCACTATGCCGGCTTCTGATAGCGCTGACACTTCCTCTTTTTTCACGTGCAGGACTCATGACCCGTAACGTTTTATCCGTTGTTGTCCTTGTCTCCGGCAATGGCAGCAACCTGCAGACTCTGATCGACCAGCAGGCAGACCTTGGCATTCGCATCAGCGCCGTTGTCAGTAATCGTGACGATGCTTATGGACTGGTCCGGGCCAGGGAAGCGGGTATTCCCACTATTACACTGAATCATCAGCAATATGCCGACCGGGAAGTCTATGATGCCGCACTGATTCAGCAGATGGATCAGCACAACCCGGAGCTGGTTGTACTTGCAGGCTTCATGCGCATACTGACACCAACTTTCACCCGCCATTACCATGGTCGCATGCTCAACATTCATCCATCCCTCCTGCCCAAATACAAAGGTTTGCACACCCATCGCCGGGCACTGGAAGCAGGTGATACCGAACACGGCGTCACTGTTCATTTTGTCACAGAAGAGCTGGATGGCGGCTCACCGGTTATTCAGGCTAGAGTACCGATCACAGACACTGACACCGAAGACACCCTGCAACAGCGCGTGCATGCCCAGGAATACCGGATTTACCCCCAGGCGGTCGCCTGGTTTGCAGAAGGACGCCTGAAGCTGATCAACAATCAGGCCTTCCTTGATGATGCTGCATTACCCGTCACTGGGTATGATTACCCTGTTGAAGAAACAGCGGAACTGTCATGAAACACCTGCTACTGGCCAGCCTGCTCGCGACTTTCCCCATCACCGGCATGGCGGCTGCCGCACAGGCACCCCAAGCCTTTGAAGCCAGCTATTCCGCTACTATGGGTAACGTACCCATGGATGGCACGGCGGAACGCAAACTTATCAGACAGCCCGATGGCACCTGGCAGCTCACCTTCAATGCCGAGATGCTGTTCTACAGCTTTTCCGAACAGAGCCGGTTCAAGCTGGATGAGAAAAACCGTATCCAACCGATCAGTTATCAACTGAGTAAAGGGGCTCTGGGCAAGAACCGACAGGCATCGGTTAACTTCGACTGGAAACGCAAACAGGCCGACAGCCGGGAAGACAATGACCAGTGGGAACTGGCCATCCACCCCGGCGACCTGGATAAAATCAGCTACCAGCTACAACTGCAGGAAGACATGCGCCAGGGGCGCAAAGACCTTCATTACCAGGTGGTCAATGAAGATGAACGGGATGATTACCAGTTCCTTGTAGAAAAAGAAGAAATTCTCCAGACTCCCTTGGGCCCGGTTAAAACCATCCGCCTGAAAATGCAGCGCGATAATAACAAACGCCAAACCTGGATATGGTTGGCGAAAGAATGGAGCTACATGCTGGTCAAGCTTCGGCAGGTAGAAAAAAATAAGGAGTACGTGATTTCATTAAAAGAGGCATCTATCGAAGGTAAAGCACTTGAGCCAACCCAGACAGTTAAAAAACAATAACCCGCCAAAACAGTCAGTCCTATCGCAAGAATTATGGCATACCTACACCTCATCTCTACCTACAGGTACAAACAGATTATAAACATGCTGATAGCAATGTTCAGGATTTGGATAGGGCCTTAAGAATTCATCATGTGAAGGGAAATCACGAATAATAGCGTCTGCAAGAGTGTAAAGCATATAGCCAAACCAAAAAACACTGCTAACTGGAAGAACAACCACAAAGGTACAGACAAATACCAAACTACCAAGCATTATTGCCAAAGGATAAAGGCAGCTTGAAATATCATATAAATATGTACTCACCCCTCTAGCACATTTGAAACTAACAAATGCTGAATAGGCTGCTCCCACCACTATAGAAACGACTGAACTGAACAGTAAACAGAATGGCATCAGGCAAATGAATTTCAAGCTCCCACAACACAATGACATACACTCTTCATCATTACCCTCCCCAACATCATCATCCTGAGAACTTACAGATCCTTCAGATGATGACTCCAATGGATCTTCGAGTGGTTCTACTGGATTATTCTGTGGTGCTTGATTCATTGCAGCATGCAACAATGCATTCTGTAACATCAGTAAAAAATGCTGTTGAATGAACTGGATCAAGTTATCCTGATTTTCCGGTTGCTGAAACAACCCCATAAAGTCATCTTCTATCTTCTTTCTTGGACCACCACCAACTCCAGTAGGATCAACATCGAAAGGCTTTTCCTCTTCCGTTGTTGTTACACGAAAATCTTCAATAATCTTATCACCTGTAACTTGTTGCCCATCACTTCTTTCGCCAAGATGCCTCTTAGATGATATAGTCTGCTTGCCGTCTAAAGGTAAACCAACGCTACTTCCGCCACGCCCAACAAAGTTATTAAAAGTCGCCCTCATAACAAACCCACTTCGTAAAAATTCACCAGAACGCAAAAAACTAAAACAACAAAACACACCTATTTAAAAACCGAAAAACCAACAATAAAAAACACAATAATGAAACTAATCATCAAACATTTACCAACACATAAATCATAAGACCATTATGTTATTACAGTTGAATAATAACCTCGTTCGCTATTCTCTGCTCAAAGTCGGGATAAAGCGCCTTAACCTGGTCCATGACGGGTTCAAAATGCTTTTCTAGCGCCGCACCTAAACGGCATCGCTTTTCAAAGTCATCTTTTATTTTCCTCACTTGCTCGGCCACTTCAGCAAAACCAAAATGTTTAACCTTATTTTCTATATCGCGCCGTGCTCCCTCATCAACAACCACATGAACCATTTGCATTTCCCCAAAGTCTTCTTCATCTATCTCTGTTTCAAGAGGCTCTTTCAGTTTTTGGAAAAACAACAAGATAGGCTGTACCTTTTTATCATCAAGATATTTAACCCTTTCTTTACTTTCAACACCCCCAACACCGGTATCAATACCACAGTATCGCCTTAATGATGAAAGCCCCCATTCATACATATGATGAAAGGTATCCCAGAACTGGCGTAATCCATAATGCTCAGGCTTAAAAAACAGGCATCTATTACCATGACGATCCCTATAATCAACAAACAAAACATGCCTGTGATTTTCTGGCAAGAAAGTACCTTCATCCAAATCATATCCATAGTGATTATTTGCATCGGTTTCCTTTGTAAGATGCGAAGAAGGACGCCGGTAGTGGCCATTGTCTGGATACTTAAGAAACTCAATCAGGTTTTCAATATTCTTTCCATACAATCGATATGCACCATCTGTAAATCGGTTTTTCGCATTCTGATATAAACAGTTACAAACATCCTGGATAATAAATTTCGTGGCAGCTCGCAACGCTTCTTTCCGAGCCGCTTCAACATTCAAAGGCTCTTTAAAAAAGACTTCGACGATCGCATTTTTCACACTCACCTCTAAAGGACCATCGTCAGAAGCTTTAATAGCTTCTCGCATTTGCTGAACACTTCCGTAGTCTCTTTTAACATCCAAGCGTTCAATTTCTTGAAACAAGTTATCAAGAAATTGATCCACCCATCCTTTCTCATCTACAATATTTCTCAAATAAAAATAACCACGCCTGACTCCCTCACTCCATTTATCTTTATCAAGGACTTCACCACCTGTAAACCCAAGTGCACGAAACTCCTGTATATCATCATCAGTCACCTTAGGTTCTGAGAGTCTGACAGTATTATCTTTTGCGCCAGCCTCAATTACGACCTCATCCAGCTCTGTTATTTCACCATCACTGCTTGAATGTAATGTTTCAGCACCCAACTCAGAAGGCTCTTGCAAATGCTCCTCCAACACTATGACAAATGATTCTGTTACATGATTATCACTGGACGCAGCTCCATTAGAGTCTGAGCCATTGGAATTGCCACAACCTGCTTGAGCACTACACTCCCCCCTTTCCTTAAGAAGACCCTGATGCACAACCACTATATCTTCATCTTCGAGCGAAGAAGTACTACGAGAACGAAGACTGGTGTCAGAGCTCCTTCTTTGCTCAAGTCTTATTGTCTCCGTTTGCTCTTCCGGTATACCAACACTTCTCCCCCGGAAACAACCTGTAATCAAATGCCAAATATTATGGCAACAATCTGCCGCCATTCCCAAACAAGCCCGTAAGCAATCATACATATAAGCACCACCATTCATGCAATAAACAAGATAACCCAGAGTCCGTCATAATGAATATGACTTATCAGCCAACTTAATAACCGCCTATGAAATAACCTTTATTCGGTCATTGCAGTAACTTACCGGTTTACAAAAACAACAATTTTCGTCAAAAAACTTTATGTCTGGAGCTTTAAGACTCAGACCGTTACCTAAATGGCATACTTCCTTGTAAACTCCCGTCACAATCCCTGACACGAGAAAAACTGATGAGACTACTGCACACCATGCTGCGGGTCGGTGACCTTGACCGCTCCATTGCCTTCTATCGGGATGTGCTGAAGATGCAGCTGCTCCGCCAGTCGGAAAACACAGAGTACCAGTATACTCTGGCCTTTCTGGGCTATGGCGACGAAAGCCAGGGCGCTGTGATTGAACTGACCTATAACTGGGGCACCGAGAGCTACGATCACGGCAACGCCTTTGGCCATATCGCCATCGGTGTCGATGACCTGTACGGTACATGCGAAGCAATTCGCGCAGCCGGCGGCAATATCACCCGGGAACCGGGTCCGGTTAAGGGTGGCAAAACCGAGATCGCTTTTGTTGAAGACCCGGATGGTTATAAGATCGAACTGATCCAGATGACACATGCCGGGCAAGGACTCGGCTGAACAGACAATAAAAAAGGCCCTTAAACGGGCCTTTTTACTTAGAACATGTCACTAGACAACATTAATCCAACAGGTTTCTGCCTTTACCCGCGGCAATGCGCAAACGCAATGCGTTGAGCTTAATAAAGCCTGCGGCATCCGCCTGATCGTAAGCACCGGCATCGTCTTCAAATGTCGCGATACTTTCATCAAACAGAGACTGCTCAGATTCCCTGCCAACAACGGTGATATTGCCTTTATACAGCTTGATCCGCACCCGACCACTGACATTGACCTGGGATTCATCGATCATCTGCTGCAACATGCGTCGCTCTGGCGACCACCAGTAACCGTTATAAATCAGCTTGGCGTAGCGCGGCATCAGTTCATCTTTCAGGTGTGCCACTTCACGGTCCAGCGTGATGGACTCAATCGCCCGATGCGCCTTCAGCATAATGGTGCCTCCGGGTGTCTCATAACAGCCCCTGGCCTTCATACCAACATAGCGGTTCTCGACAATATCCGTTCTACCCACACCATGCTCACCACCCACTTTATTCAGGTAGGCCAGTACTTCAGCCGGTGTCATGTCATTACCATCAATGGCTACGATATCACCGCTACGGTATGTGAGCTCCAGATACGATGGCGTGTCGGGCGCTGCCTCCGGCGATACACTCCAGCGCCACATGTCCTCTTCCGGCTCCGCCCAGGGATCTTCCAGAATGCCGCCTTCATAGGAAATATGCAGAAGGTTGGCATCCATGGAATAGGGTGACTTACCCTTCTTACGCTCCACGGCAATACCATGGCGGTCACAATAGGCCAGCAGCTTTTCACGGGAATTCAGATCCCATTCCCGCCAGGGAGCGATCACCTGAATACCGGGCTTGAGCGCATAAGCACCCAGCTCAAAACGCACCTGGTCATTCCCCTTACCCGTGGCACCGTGGGAAATGGCATCCGCACCGGTTTCACTGGCAATCTCAACCAGCCGCTTGGCAATCAACGGACGGGCAATGGAGGTGCCCAGCAGGTATTCCCCTTCATAGATGGTGTTCGCCCGGAACATGGGAAAAACATAGTCTCGGACGAACTCTTCTCGCAGGTCTTCAATGTAGATTTCTCGGATGCCGAGGGCTTCGGCTTTGGCGCGTGCAGGTTCGACCTCTTCACCCTGGCCCAGGTCGGCCGTGAAGGTGACCACTTCACAGTGGTAGGTATCCTCAAGCCACTTCGCTATCACAGAGGTATCGAGACCTCCTGAGTAAGCGAGTACAACCTTGCTGATATCTTTCATTAAAGACTGACTCCGATCGACTTCTCGTTTAAACGTTGTAATTCTCTGCGTCGGGGCGGCCATTCTACCCCGCTCTCCGCCTGAAAGCATAGAGCCTGCCGCGGGAAACCCCGAATATCAGCGAGATTTACGACTGTTTTTTACCAACTCCTCCCTTATTTGAACCAATCACGGCATAAATGCATCGTTTGCCGGTAACCAACCGGTTAACCCTGTATACCTTTCAGACGATGCTTCGGGTAAGATTCGCCCGACCAGTTACCCGCCTCCCAATGGCTCCAGAGACAGGCTTTTGCGTCAATGACAGAACGATTGCAGATTACCCGCCCGGATGATTTCCACCTCCACCTGCGAGACGGCAAGGTTCTGAAAGAGACCGTGGCCGCCAGCGCTCGGGATTTTGGCCGGGCGATTATCATGCCCAACCTGCGCCCCCCCGTAACCACCGCACAACAGGCGACCGAGTATAAAGCCCGTATCAACGAGCACATCCCTGCGGGCAGTGCATTCCAGCCATTGATGACGCTCTACCTCACCGACAACACCACTGCGGCGATTGTCAGCGAAGCGAAAGCCATGGGCGACGTGTATGCACTGAAACTGTATCCGGCTGGAGCCACCACCAATTCCGACGCCGGTGTCACCTCCCTGGAAAAAATTTTCCCGGCGCTGGAGGCAATGATTGATAACCACCTGCCATTGCTGGTGCACGGCGAGGTCACCGAGAATCACATCGATATCTTTGATCGGGAAAAGGTGTTTATTGATCGCCACTTACTGCCGCTGGTTGATCGTTATCCGGAACTGAAGGTAGTGATGGAACACATCACCACGAAGGAAGCCGCGCAGTTTGTCGCAGGAGCCTCTGACAATATTGCAGCAACCATTACACCTCAGCATTTGCTCTATAACCGCAATCACATGTTGGTTGGCGGCATCAAACCACATTTCTACTGCCTGCCCATCCTGAAGCGAAACATCCACCAGGAAGCCCTGTTGCAGGCTGCTACCAGCGGCAGCCCCAAGTTCTTCCTGGGCACGGATTCTGCGCCCCACGCCAAAGGGGCGAAGGAAAGCAGTTGTGGTTGCGCCGGTTGCTTCTCCGCATTTGGCGCCATGGCGTTTTATGCCGAGGCCTTTGAATCCATGAATGCGCTGAATCGCCTGGAAGCTTTCAGCAGCCATTACGGCGCTGATTTCTATGGACTGCCGCGCAATACCGATACCATCACCCTGGTCAGACAGACCGTGGATGTACCGGCTTCCCTGCCGCTGGGTGACGAGGAAGTCGTTCCCCTGAAAGCAGGTGAACAGTTACACTGGATGGTGGAAAGCGTTTAGACATAGCGTCAAACCATGCAATACCTCCGGACTGCAACAGCGCAGTCCGGCTCTCTCAGTTAACAATTAAGGCATTGGTGTGAGTAACGAGGAATACAACCGTTCACATTCCCCCATGGCGGACCGCTTCCGTGGTTTCCTACCGGTTGTCATTGATGTAGAGACCGGCGGCTTCAACGCCAAGACCGATGCCCTGCTGGAAATAGCCGCCATTACCATTGGTATGGACGAAAACGGCTACGTCATGCCGGAAGATGAAATTGCCTATCATGTGAAACCGTTTGACGGCGCCAACATTGAAAAGGCAGCGATTGAATTCATCGGGATCGACCCTTTTCATCCGTTGCGCATCGCGCATCCGGAACAGGAAGCACTGACTAACATCTTTAAGTCTGTGCGCAAGGCCGTTAAACGGTATGGCTGCTCTCGCGCCATTCTGGTGGGCCATAACGCCACTTTCGACCTGGGCTTTGTCAACGCCTGCGCAGAACGGAATGACATCAAGCGCAATCCGTTCCACCCGTTCTCCTGCTTTGATACGGCGACGCTTTCAGGTCTTGCTTACGGCCAGACCGTACTGGCGCGCGCCTGTGATGTGGCCGGTATTCGCTTCGACAAAAACGAAGCGCACTCCGCCCGGTATGACACCCGGAAAACCGCCGAACTGTTCTGCACCATCGTCAACCGCTGGAAAGAACTGGGCGGCTGGAACGACTGATTACCCCTCCTCACCGAACGCTCTGAGCCGCTAGCCAGAGCGTTTTCTTTCTCAAAAAATTCTGACAAAAACCTTGCAGAGCTGCCGCCGTTCAGGTTATTTTTCCAGCAACTGCAGCCGCAGTTCAGTCCAGATACACTATTACCGAGACAATAAGATGCTAATACTCTTTGACTCATACTGCTCACCCCTAACGGTCACTTCTGAATCTGCCTGTTCTGCCTGCCTGCACCATTCCCACCTGCACCACCATCATCACTGAAACCCACGTTTCAAGCGGATTCTGTTATCTATCCTGACAGTTTCCGACAGCTATACTGCCCGTGTCACCGCATAAGCTGATGCATAATTAAGAACACGGCGGCAACCCAAACATTTAAGACCTGAAGGTTTGACCCATGAACGCAGTGATTGTTGCGGTGGTCATCATGCTCTCCCTGAGCCTGATGCGCGTAAACGTGATTTTAGCCCTTTTCCTGGGCGCTTTGGCCGGCGGCCTGACCGGTGGACTCAACCTGGAAGAGACCCTGTCCGCCTTTGGCGCGGGGCTGGGTGGCGGTGCCAGCATCGCCCTGAGTTATGCATTACTCGGAGCCTTCGCCATGGCAATCTCCCGCTCCGGCATTCCTGAAGCGCTTGCTGGCGGCATCATCAAGCAAATGGATAAGGCGAAGGAAAATGGCAATCCTCGCCTGATCAGGTTTGGCTTACTGGGCAGCATCATGCTGATGGCAATCGCCTCCCAGAACCTGATCCCCGTCCACATCGCCTTTATACCGATCCTGATCCCTCCGCTGCTAAGTGCCTTCAGCCGCATGCAGCTGGATCGACGCCAGGTGGCCTGTGTGATCACCTTTGGCCTGACGGCTACCTATATGCTGTTTCCGGTCGGTTTCGGCAATATTTATCTGAATGAAATCCTGGCCGCCAACCTGAAAACCAATGGCCTTGATACCACCGGATTCTCCATGTCCAGCGCCATGGTCATTCCGGTAATCGGTATGTTCCTGGGTATGCTCACGGCAGTGTTCATTACCTATCGCAAACCAAGAACTTATCGTATTCATGAAAGAACGACCGCCTCTACCCAGGATACACCTCCGGTATCCAGAAAAAATGCGCTGATTACAGGACTCGCCGTCGCACTGGCTCTGACTGCACAACTGCAAACCGGCTCCATGAGCCTTGGTGCCCTGGTGGGCTGCATGACACTGGTCATTGGCGGTGTCATCTGCTGGCGCTCAGCCGATGACGTGTTTGTACAGGGTATGAAAATGATGGCCTTCTGTGGCTTTATCATGATCACTGCCGCCGGATTTTCTGAAGTGCTCAGAACCACAGGTGCAGTACCCCAGCTGGTTAACGCTATCGGTGAAATGATTCAGGGAAATAAAGGGCTGGCTGCATTCATGATGCTACTGGTAGGCCTGCTGGTCACCATGGGCATTGGCTCATCCTTTTCGACCGTACCGATCATTGCAACACTGTATGTGCCTCTCGGCCTCTCCCTGGGGTTCTCACCACTGGCTGTTGCGGCTCTGGTTGGCACATCCGGTGCATTGGGCGATGCCGGCTCACCCGCATCCGATTCCACCATCGGCCCCACTGCCGGCTTGAATGCTGATGGCCAGCACGACCACATCAGGGATTCTGTTATCCCGACATTCATCCACTACAACCTGCCACTTCTGGTGTTCGGCTGGGTTGCTGCAATGATCCTATAAACAAGAAAGCCCTGCTATTGCAGGGCTTTTTTTAAGTATTGAACAATCAATTACAGTTCGTCAGCATTCTCTGACAGGTAAGCAGCAACACCATTCGGGTTGGCCTGCATCCCTTTCTTGCCTTTTTCCCAGTTAGCCGGGCAGACTTCGCCGTGCTCTTCGTGGAACTGCAGGGCATCAACCAGACGCAGCAGCTCGTCAATGTTACGACCCAGCGGCAGGTCATTCACGATCTGGGCGCGAACAGTACCTTCCTTGTCGATCAGGAAAGCGCCACGGAACGCTACACCACCTTCGGATTCAACGTCATACGCCTTGGCGATGTCGTGACGCATGTCAGCGGCCAGCGTGTAACCCACTTGGCCAATACCACCCTTATCGACCGGGGTATTACGCCATGCGTTGTGGCTGAAGTGGGAGTCAATGGAAACACCGACGACTTCAACGCCTTTTTCCTTGAACTGCTCAATACGGTGATCCAGTGCAATCAGCTCTGAAGGGCAGACAAACGTGAAGTCCAGCGGATAGAAGAACACCAGGCCGTATTTGCCCTTGATGGCTTCCGCAAAGTTGTACTCGTCGACGATCGTGCCGTCAGCCAGCACTGCAGGAACCGTGAAATCAGGTGCTTTCTTACCTACCAATACGCCCATTGAGATTCTCCATCAGTATTGATCAACTGGACCGACAAGGATTACCCCTACCGGCCCGGGACAAAAGAGCTACATCATATACCCTGCACCGAAGATCGCCTACCGCCGACACCGGAAATCCTGATAGAAATTTTATCTCTGCCTGATAGAAAAATTTAATCGACAGAAACCAGAAAAGGAATGGGGGGAAACAGGAGGAAGAAAAACGAGCAAAAAACACAACAACAATGGCCCAAAAAGGAACCGGCTACCCCATTGGAATAACCGGTTGCAGACAGGGATTACGCCTGTCCTGCACTGTCAGTGGGTTCTGACTCATCCTTCACAGCAGCCTTGATCATTGACTGCAGCTCACCCTTCTCGTACAGGTCTACGAGGATGTCACTGCCACCGACCAGCTCACCCTTGATCCAGAGCTGAGGAAAGGTCGGCCAGTTCGCATATTTCGGCAGGTTGGCACGAATTTCCGGATTTTCCAGAATATCCACATACGCGAACTTCTCACCACAGGCGATCAGAACCTGAACCGCGCGTGAAGAAAAGCCACACTGCGGCATTCTCGGGGATCCTTTCATGTACAGCAGGACATCATTGTCGGCTATCTGCTGTTTAATCTGTTCTATCACGTCCTCTGACATGTATTACCTCTGGTCTTGGGTATATAAATCAGTGCGAATTATAACCTTCATCAGCGGATACAGTTCAACCACTTCCCTCTGACAATCCAGACATGGGCATGACGCAACCGTCGTGCCGGGCGTTTCGGCCGCTGCTCATTGATCAGAAAACATAACGGAATGGACAGCAGCATACAGGCCAGCAATGGCAACATCGCCACCTGGTAGGACGTCGCATCTAGCGTTCCCTGGCTGGCCAGCGCCCGATCCAGCAACCAACCGGAGACCGGCTGAAACAGCGGAGATCCGAGCAACATCAGGGCATTGAGCAACGCGATGGCTGTGGCCCGAATCCGGGAGCAAACCACATTACGTACTGCGCCATAAACCAAAGCATAGGAGCCTGAAGCCAATCCCATAAAAAAGAGTATTGCGGACATCCCCAGCAGTGACAGCGGCTGGTACATCACCACCCACATAGCCACTGCCACCAGCACAGCTCCACCGACCAGTACCGGTTTATTCTTACCTGTCAGACTGGCCATCATGCCACATAGCGGTGTACCGACTGCCAGCCCGAGAAAAATCAACGCAGTGCCTTCCGCCACCTGACGCGGACATTCCGGATACAAACTGTTGAGGTAGGGAATACACCACAGCTGGGCAAAACTGCTGATCAGCGCGTAAATGACACCGCCATAAAAGGCACAGATCCAAAAGACCGGCAGGTGCATCAATTTACCCAACGTATCGACCAGCCCCAACGCCTGGGGATCGCTTTCATCGGGATCGTTCAGGTTCTTATCCCTGGCAAAGGCAGGCCTGTCCCGAACAAACAAGGCTATCGCTATGGCAATGGCAGCCGCAAGAACCGCCATGTCCAGAAATGCTGACCGCCACTGTCCGTCATAGGTTTCCAGCATCACACTGCCAGCCCCACCACCCAGCATGGCCACCATCTCGATAATACCGGCAATCAGGGGAAACCAGGCCGCCGGATACCAGTTACCCGCCAGGTACATACATCCCGTAATTCCCGCTGCGGCGGCCACACCCATCAACATGCGCCCCAGCACCGCCATCTGCCAGGTGTCAGCCCAAGAGAACAACAGACAACCCAGGGTAATGGCCAATAGCGCTACAAACATGGCCCATCGCGCACCCCAACGGTCAATCATTAAGCCTGCCGGCACCTGGCAAACCATATAGGTACACACAAAGGCACTGGATATAAAACCGATCTGGGCCGGGGAAATGGAGAGGTCATCCATCAGCGCCGGGACAAACATCCCTGGTGCGCCCTGTAACATGAATTGAAGGAAACAAAACAGTGATGCGGTACCGCATACCAGTGCGGCACGCCACCCCGCTCTTTTGCCAGTCATGATCACACTCCAGCGTGCGAACAACTTGCATTGATACTTGACAGGTTACCCGGATCACATCCAGCCACCTGCAACCCGCTACGTGTCAACAAACTTTAAATAGGCAATGCACGCAGTGCGGATAAGTATATTCACGGATTAAAAATCAGCCGCATATGAAAAACGCATAAGCTTAGGCCACCTTGCCAGCAACAATGCATAACCTTCCCCCGGCTCTCCCCACCCGCAAAGGAAGCGATCTTTTACCAGACAGTTCAAGCCACTTAACACGCACCTATCCACCATGGATAATTGCCATCTCTCCCCCTGCCGATTACCATCAACGCCAACTCATGCGGCGAGCCACGGCTTATCCAAAACAGCTGATCAACGCCTGAGCCCGGCACTCTGAACGACATTACGGAACTCCATGACGCCACACCTGCTCACCGTCGATACTCTATCCTGCCATTACGGCAGCCATGCCGCTGTTGATGCTGTCAGTTTTGTGATTGAGAAAGGTGAAGCAGCCTGCCTGCTGGGTCCAAGCGGCTGTGGCAAAACCACGACCCTGCGCGCCATTGCCGGTTTTGAACGGATCACTGCCGGCAGTATTCTGCTCGCCGGCACCGCGCTGTCGACACCAGATTTCCAGATTCCCCCGGAGAAGCGCCATCTGGGCATGGTGTTTCAGGATTATGCCTTATTCCCTCACCTGACCATCAGGGACAATATCGCCTTCGGGATTCACAAACAGGCAAACTGCAAGGCAACGGTTGATCGTCTGCTGGATCTGACCGGACTCACCGCCATGGCCAAGCGTTATCCGCATGAATTGTCAGGAGGGCAACAGCAACGGGTTGCGCTGGCCCGCGCCCTCGCCCCGGAACCACGCCTGCTACTGTTGGACGAGCCGTTTTCTAATCTGGATGCCGAGCTGCGCACCAGTCTCGCCCGTGAAGTACGAGATATTCTCCAGGCGGCACAGATCAGCGCAATCCTGGTCACCCATGACCAGGATGAAGCGTTTTCTTTTGCTGACAAGATCGGCGTGATGCACAACGGCAAGCTCCTGCAATGGGATACGCCAGAAAATCTCTATGATGCACCAGCCACGGCTTTTACGGCCCGCTTTATTGGTGAAGGATGCCTGATTCCCGGTAAAGTCATCGACGGACACATCAAAACCGAGCTTGGCTCACTGCCAAACCCGCATTCCCACCCTGAGAACCGCACTATCGAAGTACTTGTCCGACCGGACCATCTCAGTCTGGAAACCCAGAGCCCTTACAAAGGCCAAGTCGTACGGCGTACTTTTCAGGGAAGCCATACCCTGTTACATATAGCGTTACCTTCAAGCCAGGTCATTACTGTGACAGTACCGGGGAAAACATCCCTGAACTCGGGCGATGAAACAGGGCTCAGACTGAACGAGGAAGTTTTGTCAACCTACCTCGTTGACTGACTCCCGGACACGGCATCAGGACGAATAATTGCGCGCCTGATGATAAAGAGGCATGACCTTTGGGATATAGTGACGTAAGCCTTCAATACGCGTTTCCGTCGCCGGATGCGTACTCATGAACTCCGGCGGCTGATCACCTCCCTGCCTGGCCATTTTCTGCCACAGAGTGACGGCCGCCTGCGGGTGGTAACCGGCACGGGCCATCAGCTCAAGGCCGATGATGTCGGCTTCCGCTTCCTTTTCACGGCTGTTGGGTAAGGTCAAGGCATACTGGACGACATTGTTGGCCAGTCCCATCACATTGCCATCCAGCCCCAGCAGTGCGCCAACGGCCCCCCTCCCAAGCTCCACCGCATACGCTTCGGACATCGCCTCACGACCATGTTCTCGTAACGCATGCGCCATTTCATGCCCCATAATGGCAGCAATTTCATCATCGGTGAGCTTGAGACGATCAATGATCCCGCTGTAAAACAGGATTTTCCCCCCGGGCATGCAACTGGCATTCATCACATCGCTCTGGATGACATTCACTTCCCAGCGCCATTGCTGGGCATCCACCCGAAACGCCCGGGTTTCATCGACCAGGTTGGCGGCAATGCGTCGTAGCCGCTTCAGGGTAGCATCGTCCGTGTTCAGGGTTTTCTTACCGCCGGCCTCTTTAATGGTGTTGTGATAGGCTGCAGCAGACATGGTATCCACCTGCTCCGCGCTCAGCAGGGCGAACATCCGCTGCTCCCGCTGAACACCCACCACCCCACTGTCAGTGGTATTAATCGTCTGGCATCCCACCAGCACCAACAGCAGCAAACCCGCAAAAACTGTTTTGATTCTCATGCCCTTACCCTGACACATTCTCTTACCCGCACGTATTCCCACAGCCACATGCAACAGTTATTTATTCGATGACAGTAATGCTACCATGAACCTCAGCCCCCTGCCGGGCAGAACCCACGCCACCCCAGACCGGAAACGATACACCTGTATGGACCATTTCGACCGCCGCACCGCCATTCTCGACTACATCACCGGCAGTGGCTACGCCACCATTGACGAACTGGCCCAGCACTTTCATGTCACACCTCAGACCATCCGCCGTGATATCAATCAGCTCGCCAATGAGGGAAAGCTGAAACGCTATCACGGTGGTGCAGGCATTGATTCGTCCATCCAGAACACGGATTACAATGACCGGGTCTCCCAGTCTTCCAACCAAAAGCAGCGGATCGCCGCAGCCGTGGCAGCTGCCATCCCGAACCATTGTTCGCTGTTCATCAATATTGGTACCACCACCGAAGCCATCGCTCAGGCACTGCTGGAACACCGCGGCCTCAGGGTCATTACCAATAATATCCATGTTGCCACGATTCTCAGCCAGAAAGATGATTTTGACATCCTGCTGACCGGCGGCACCGTCAGAGGGGATGGCGGTCTGGTCGGTCAAGCGACCGAGGATTTCATTGAACAGTTCAAGGTGGATTTTGGCATCCTCGGCATCAGCGGTATTGACGAGGATGGCTCCCTGCTGGATTTCGATTACCAGGAAGTCCATGTTTCCCGCGCCATTATGAACAACTCACGGCAGCTGTTCCTGGCGGCGGATCATTCCAAGTTTGGCCGCAACGCGGTTGTGAGACTGGACACTATCACCCGCTTTCACCGCGTGTTTACTGATTGCAAACCCTCAGTGTCCATCTGTCAGCTGCTGGATGAGCACTGCGTCCAGCTAACCCTGGCAGACTGATTACCCGGATCCCTATTCCTTTTTCGTTATTTATTGTTCAGAAACGATTGAGTTTTCACTCACAATTTCTAAAATGAACATATAATTTTCGTTTATGAACACTAAATTTTCTAATTCGAAAACGGAATCCAACCATGCAGGCTGTCGAACAACCGGGAATAACGGCTGAAAACCCTCTGGATATGGTCATCATTGGCGGTGGCATCAATGGCGTAGGCATTGCCCGCGATGCCGCCGGACGAGGCCTGAGTGTTTTGCTTTGCGAACAGGCCGACCTGGCCTCCGCCACCTCATCCGCCAGCAGCAAACTGATTCATGGCGGCCTGCGCTACCTGGAACATTATGAATTCAGGCTGGTTCGTGAAGCATTAAGGGAACGGGAAGTGGTTTTGAAAAGTGCCCCTCACCTGGTGCAACCCATGCGTTTCCAGCTCCCCCATGCGCCTCATCTGCGCCCTGCATGGATGATCCGCTGCGGCCTCTTTCTTTACGACACCCTGGCGCGCCGGGAAGTCCTGCCCGGCTGCCGCACCGTCAAACTGGACGAAAGCTCACCGCTGAAACCAGCTTTCAAAACCACATTTGAATATTCAGATTGCTGGGTCGATGATGCCCGGTTAGTCATCTGCAATGCGATTGCCGCCCGGGAAAAAGGCGCCCAAATCCTGACCCGAACCCGCTGCACGGGCGCTAAACGCCTTGAAGGCACCAACCCCTGCTGGGAAATAGCGCTGACTCGGGATACCGGGGAAACCGTTCTTTACTACGCCAGAAGTCTGGTCAATGCTGCCGGCCCCTGGGTGGCCAATGTCATAGAAAACCAGCTGCATTTACAGCCGGAATACGGCATTCGCATGATCAAGGGCAGCCATATCGTTGTTCCCAGGTTACATGATCAGCCCCATGCCTATATCGTGCAAAACAAGGATCGTCGTATTGTGTTTGTGATCCCGTGGCTGGATAAGTATTCCATCATCGGTACAACCGATATGGAGTACGAAGGGGATCCTGCAAAAGCGGCCATTTCTGACAATGAAGTCCAGTATCTTCTCACGCTGGTTAACGACAGCTTCCGTCAACAATTGACCAAAGCCGATATTGTCCACACCTTCTCCGGCGTGCGTCCGCTGTGTAACGATGAATCCAGCGATCCATCCGCCATCACCCGGGACTATACGCTGACTGTCAGCGATAAAAACGGCAATACGCCACTGCTTAACGTCTTTGGCGGCAAGCTGACCACCTACCGGAAATTGGCCGAGGCAGCGCTGAAGAAGCTGTCGCCATGGTTCCCTGACATGAAACCAATATGGACGGCTGAATCTCCTCTGCCCGGTGGTGAATGCGCTGATATCGCAACCTGTGCCAGCGAACTCGCTGAAACTTATCCCTGGTTACCCGAATCAGTACTACAGCGCTACCTTGGCACCTATGGCGCACGCAGCAAAAACCTGCTTCAGCACAGCCAGTGTCTGGACGATCTGGGGGAACACTTTGGTAATGGTTTGTATGCCCGGGAAGTCGACTACCTGGTTGAACAGGAATGGGCGGTGACAGCTGACGACATTCTCTGGCGCCGAACCAAGACCGGAATAGAAATGCCGGCAATCCAGGTGAAACGTTTAAGCCAATACCTCGCAGGTCACAAGACCATGCCCTATGACGCACTGAAACCGGCCTCCTGACCGGTTTCTGCGACAACCTCAAACCGCCTCTATCACCTCATGCTCCTCACGCAGGGTCTGGGCAACGGAAACCATCTGTGCCAGAGCCTGCTCAACCTCAGGCCACTGCCGTGTTTTCAGGCCGCAGTCCGGGTTAACCCATAATCTCCGGGCGGGAATCCTCTCCTCCGCTTTATGCAGTAGTTCCCGCATCCACTCAGCATCGGGCACATTCGGTGAATGAATATCATAGACACCCGGCCCGATTTCATTGGGATAAGCAAAGTCCTTGAATACATCCAGCAATTCCATGTCAGAACGGGAGGTCTCGATCGTAATAACATCCGCATCCATGGCTGCAATCGCTTCGATAATGTCGTTGAACTCGCTATAACACATATGGGTATGAATCTGTGTATGGTCATCCACACCAGACGCAGCAATCCGGAAGCAGTCCACCGCCCAGCCCAGATAGGCCTGCCATTCTGCACGCCGTAATGGCAAACCTTCCCGGATCGCAGGTTCATCAATCTGGATAATACCGATGCCCGCACGTTCCAGGTCCAGCACTTCATCACGCAATGCCAGCGCCAACTGCCGACAGGACGTCTCTCGCGACACATCCTCCCGAGGAAATGACCAGCACAGGATAGTGACCGGCCCGGTCAGCATGCCCTTGACGGGTTTCTCAGTGCAGGATTGGGCAAAGGTCGTCCACTCCACAGTCATGGGTCCGTTGCGATAGATATCCCCGACAATGATGGGCGGT
Source organism: Kistimonas scapharcae (assembly GCF_039540975.1). Classification (NCBI taxonomy): domain Bacteria; kingdom Pseudomonadati; phylum Pseudomonadota; class Gammaproteobacteria; order Oceanospirillales; family Endozoicomonadaceae; genus Kistimonas; species Kistimonas scapharcae. The sequence continues at coordinate 4,162 of NZ_BAABFL010000080.1, read as the reverse complement.
TTGACACAGCGAGAGCCATAACTCTGCACCCAACCGTTACGGGTAAAGGCAAAGCCTTCCAACTGCTCACCAAAGTATTCGACCATGTCATTCCGTTCAGCCTCGCCATGGACCAGCACATCCAGCCCCAACGCCTCCTGTCGTGCAATAACGGAGGCGATTTCCTCCTCCATCAAACGCACATAAGCGCTTTCGTCCAACTCCCCCTTACGGAAACGGTTACGATTCGTCCGAATGTCCGCGGTCTGGGGAAAGGAGCCAATGGTCGTTGTCGGATACAGCGGCAAACCAAACCGATCATGCTGCGCCTTCGCACGCTTATTGTAGGACGAGCGTCGCTCACACATAGCCGACGTTATCTGGCTGACCCGCTGTTGCACCTGCTGATCATGGATACGCTGGGCGCCGACGCGCGCGGCCTGTGCCGCATCACTGTCGGCCAACAACAACTGATCGTCTTCTCGCCCATTGCCACTTACCAGACGTCCCAGGGCAGCAATCTCATGCAGCTTCTGCACACTGAACGCCAGCCAGTGTTTAACTTCGGCATCCAGTTCGGTTTCAAACGTCAGATCGACAGGACTGTGCAGCAACGAACAACTGGCAGACACCCAGAGCCGTTCGCCAACACGCTGATAGGCACGCTCCAACAGTGTCAGTGAAGCCCGCAAGTCATTACGCCAGACATTGCGACCATTCACCACACCCAGCGACAGCACTTTATAAGCCGGCAGGCGGTCAAGGATGGCATCCAGTTGTTCAGGCGCCCGAACGACATCAATATGCAACCCATCCACCGGCAGGTTAACCGCCAGCCCCAGGTTGTCATCCAGATGACCAAAATAGGTAGCCAGTAACGTCTTGCAGCCGGCCCCCTGCAGCCGGTTATAGGCGGATTCGTAGGCCTGCTGCCACTCTGCCGGAAGATCCAGCACCAGTGCAGGCTCATCCATCTGAACCCACTCAATCCCCAGCGCCTGCAGGCGATGCAGCAATTCAGCATACACAGCCAGCAAGTCCGGCAGCAGGGTTAACCGATCGAAGGTCTCACCTTTTACCTTACCCAGCCAAAGGTAAGTAACAGGACCAAGCAAGACAGGCTTGACCTGATAACCTTCAGCCTGCGCCTCGGCGATTTCTGCAAACAAGTTATCCGTATCCAGCGAGAACGTCTGGTCAGCGGTAAATTCAGGGACGATGTAGTGATAATTGGTATCGAACCATTTGGTCATTTCACAGGCCGCCGCCGGTTGGCCGCTAGGTGCCCGCCCCCGCGCCATACGAAACATCGTGTCCAGGGAGGAAGATGATGCCGCACCGCCATTACTAAAACGCGCCGGTATCACGCCAAACATCATGGAATGGTTCAGCACATGGTCATACCAGGCAAAATCGCCCACCGTTACAACATCAAGACCTGCAGCCTCTTGCTGCTGCCAGCGGGTGGCACGCATCGCCTGACCAGCCGCCATCAGTGCCGCCTGATCTATCTTTCCAGCCCAATAGGCTTCTACCGCACGCTTTAATTCTCGTTGTGCACCAATCCGGGGAACCCAACACCATAGTTATATATAATTATTTGATTTACATGTCTGTGCACCTACTTGCTCCTCCTGTCAGCCCCCACCATTGAAGAAACTTTCTGGTTTTGCCGTGGTCATACTCTTGGTCAGTCAATCAACAAAGATGTGTGACATGCAAACGATCTTCTACGTTGGCTTCGGCCTGCTTTTGCTCTTCATGGCAATTCAGCCATGGGTATAAATAAACCGGCACTAGGCCGGTTCTTTCTCCTTATCAGCTTTCTGCAGTCGTTTGACCGTCGCCGTCGATATTCCGAGGTGTTCAGCTACATCGGCAATACTCATGGTCTGCCTGAGTTTCCTAATTGCTTCCGGATCGTGTGACCTCGGCTTGCCCTTGTACTTGCCTTCGGCCTTGGCTCTGGCAATACCGGCCTTCTGCCGTTCAAGCATCTTCCGCCGTTCCATTTCCGCCACCTTGCTCATGATCGTGACTAGCAGTTCACCTGCATCGGAAGCCAGGTCAACGCCAAGTCTGGTAATGATGATGTTGACGCCTGCATCCTTTAGCGTGGTGATGGTCTGCTGCACATCAATAGCATCCCGACCCAGCCGGTCAATATCAACCGTCACCAGCGTATCACCGTCTCGCAGGTAGTTGACCATTGACGCAAAGCCTGGTCTTTCCAGCGCCTTCACTGTGCCGCTAATGCCGTTGTCTGAAAACTCACGGTCAATATTGTAGGTTGCCGACAGTTCCCGTCGCTGATTCTCAATGGACTGGTCAGTCGTGCTGACCCTGTAATAAGCCACTGTTGCCACTTATGCGCCTTCCTGATTATTGCCTGCCTGGCTCGTATAGGTTGGCTCAATGATAAGGCTGGCTCATTAGGTTTTCAACGACTTTATTGCGCCATATTGGTAAGGATTCCAGAGGTGGGTTCGGATGGCTCAATAGGCCTTGCCTGAACGCGCCAACTTTCCGTATACCTGCATCATATCGTCTCGTATAATAACTAAATATTATTTTTAAAATTTTTTTTATAGCGGTAGAGAATGGCGAATTTCATGGACACTGATCAGGTTATCTTCATCCACGATTATTTGACTAAGTTTTTTGAAGCGAGTGACGACCCTGTCTCACCACCAGGAATAAAAAATCGCGAATTACTGGAATCTGCTATTGCTCGGCCGTTTATGACCTGTAACGGTGAATTCTTACATAAAGGTGTATTCAGACAGGCTGCCACACTGTTCCATGGCATCATCAGCAACCACACATTCCATAACGGCAATAAACGAACGGCATTACTAGCAACAACTACCTTCTTGGGTGATAACGGGTATTGGGTTACGCAACCTACTGACGAAGAATTGTTTGAATTTACTCGTAGGGTGGCGGCACACGAACTTGTTGATGACCGCGGCAATGAGGTTGAGGCAATAGCAATATGGTTGCAAGAAAATTCAAGACGCAGAACTTCACAGGAACAGCAACTTAACCTGAGACAGCTCAGAGAACTTTTGTCAGTTTTTGGTTATGAGTTGTCGGAAACATCTGGTCGCACCATAGAAATTTTAAAGGGTGGTGAAGTTAAGACGAAAATCCGTCAAAAAGGTGCAAAAGGACAAGAAAACTATGACAAACAGTATGTACGTGGCATACGTAGAAGACTTAAGTTGACTTACGAGTATGGTATAGACAGCTTCACTTTTTATAACGGCCATGGCTTTGATAAGCACTTAAATACGTATATGAAAATTCACGGAAAAGTAATGAGGGAACTGGCAAAAATATAACTTGTATCAAGTATAAAAAATTCAGTTATTTTTTCATTGGCCAGAGACTCTATTAGGTCAATGACGGATACAAATGGCCGGCAAGGTCAGGTATAAAGCACATGGTCAACTTGTCCCAGGAAGTAAACCATGAAACGCCTTGTCCCAACATTGCTGGCCGTACTCTTTCTGGCTGGCTGTGCTGTCAACAAACCGCTGCCGGTCGAACCGGTGAAGCTGGCCGGTATGGAGTTCTATCCAGTCGATAAAACTCTTGGTTACGGTTTGACATGCAATTCTTACAGTTCAAGATTTGACATGAATTACATGTGCCTATCTGGACACAATTTTTTCATCCAAAAAATGTATGATGGCTCGCTTCTTACTTCTGAAAAAGAACGATCAGATTTAGTACAAGGAAATATTAACGATCTAAATGTTTCTTTATCAAAGAAGAAGAATAAGCCAGTTATTATCAAATCAGATGACCCAAATGTCAGGATTTTCAAATTGTCTAACCCTGACAGGTACATTGTCATGTAAGCGCTTAGTGAAATACACCTTGAGGTTGGAAAACACCTTCATTACGTATCTGAATCAGGGTTATACCATTGTACACTTTCATCATTTGAGACCTCAGACCACGCATCACCAAGATACTTTATCGCTTCATCATGCCCATCCCACGAATCGTCATTATCATTAAAACTCAATAGTTCTGTAGCTTGAGGTGATTCAGATGTAGGGTTATTCATATCCTTGTGGCACTGTTCAATCGCCAGTTCAACTTCCTTGTCGTTGCAGGGAGTGCCTTCATCCCCGGAGCGGCCTTTGCGCAGATTCAGAAAGATCGCCAGCGC
>NZ_BAABFL010000079.1:0-1224 GCF_039540975.1 Kistimonas scapharcae | reverse complement strand
CAGGCTGTTGCCAACCGTGAGGCGGTGGCGCATGAAGGCGACAGTGTTCGGGTGGTGCCGGTTCAGCAGGAGATCGAGGAGCGCGAACAGGCCCAGCGTCAGGCGTGGGAAGATGAGGTTGCTTCCACTCCGGGGCTGGCTGATGATCCCGGCACCGTTAATCCGGATGCCATTGATCAGGATGACTATGTTCCTCCGCAGCAGACCGCTGTTGATTTCGAGGAGCGTGATCAGGTCCAGCGTCAGGCGTGGGAAGAAGAAGTGGCCGCTACGCCGGGGCTGGCCGATGATACTGGCACCATTAACCCTGATACCATTGAACAGCCCGAGCAAACTGCGGTAGCGTTAGAGCCACAACAACAAGACACCACGGAGCAGAGTGATGACGGACAAGGAGAAAGCGTACCGGCCAGCGACAGTGGCGGAACTGGAGTGGTTGGTGAAGCAGATGAAGGAGTACGAGGAGTTGATGGGCGAGGACGCGAAGAAGTTCCCATTAACAGCGCAGCACCAAGCACTAATCGCCAGTCAGGGGATGACCGCAGAAGAAGCAATACAGAGCTTGTATACACCCTCAATGGAGTCAAAGTTTATAGACGGACTAATGAAATCCTTGAAGACCATGCAGGCAGGGGCAAAGAAGAAGAACACATAGCCTTTATTGAGAGGGCTGTGGGGGTTAAGTTTTGGGAAGCAAAAGAAAGGCTGTATGCCCAGATCAACCAAGAAAAAAATTATAGCGTTCTTGTATTTGCGAAAAAGCTACAGCAGAAGTATGGCTTTACGCAAAGAGAAGCGGACGCCTATATCCTCTACACCTTCCTGAAGGAGCATTGGGGCAAATACGACGCCAGCCAGGAAGCCGCCGATACCGTCAGTGAATCTGCACTCGGCAGGGAAGCCGAGTTTGACGACGGTATCCAGCTCACCGAGGCCAGCGAACAATCGACACTCGACGCCTTCAGGGGAGAACTGAAAAACGTCTCTGCTCAATACAAGAAAGAGGCCGAGCACGAGCTGGCGGCGCTTCACCATATTTACCCGACCCATCAGGCGGAGATCGTCACCCGAGAAACCCGTCAGGGCAACAAGACCGTCAAGACCTACGGCCTGCAACCCAAGGTACCCGAACTGGGTGGCGAGACATATGCGGGTATCCGCACCTTTGACAGCGAACCTCTGGCACGGATGAATGCGAACTACCGCAACCGTGAATATCCGGAT
>NZ_BAABFL010000078.1:0-1131 GCF_039540975.1 Kistimonas scapharcae | reverse complement strand
CAGGCTGTTGCCAACCGTGAGGCGGTGGCGCATGAAGGCGACAGTGTTCGGGTGGTGCCGGTTCAGCAGGAGATCGAGGAGCGGGAGCAGGCCCAGCGTCAGGCGTGGGAAGATGAGGTTGCTTCCACTCCGGGGCTGGCTGATGATCCCGGCACCGTTAATCCGGATACCATCGAGCAGGATACAGTTGATCAGGATGAATATGTTCCTCCGCAGCAGACCGAGTTGCTGGTTGAACAGCCCGAGCAAACTGCGGTAGCGTTAGAGCCACAACAACAAGACACCACGGAGCAGAGTGATGACGGACAAGGAGAAAGCGTACCGGCCAGCGACAGTGGCGGAACTGGAGTGGTTGGTGAAGCAGATGAAAGAACACGAGGAGTTGGTGGGGCCAGAGGAAGCGAAACGAACACCACTAACAGCAAAAACACAGGCGTTGATAGCCAGCCAAGGAATGACGGTGGACGAAGCTCTCGCAGCGCAGATAACACCAGAGAGCGACAAGCAGATATTCGACCAGATTATGGAGCAATCGAAAAAACAAAAAGAATACAAGAACAAGTAGCATTCATTGAGGATGAAGTAAGAGCATCCCTCGAACAAGCGAAAGCAGCATTGTTTAGCAATAGTGATGTTGTCAGACGAGGGGAGTTTACAAGAGCTAGAGGCAAGTTAATGCGCCGAGGCTTCACCAAAACCGAAGCCGAAATCGCCATTGTCTATACCTTCCTGAAGGAGCACTGGGGCAAATACGACGCCAGCCAGGAAGCCGCCGATACCGTCAGTGAATCTGCACTCGGCAGGGAAGCCGAGTTTGACGACGGTATCCAGCTCACCGAGGCCAGCGAACAATCGACACTCGACGCCTTCAGGGGAGAACTGAAAAACGTCTCTGCCCAATACAAGAAAGAGGCCGAGCACGAGCTGGCGGCACTCCACCATATTTACCCGACCCATCAGGCGGAGATCGTCACACGAGAAACCCGTCAGGGCAACAAGACCGTCAAGACCTACGGCCTGCAACCCAAGGTCCCCGAACTGGGTGGCAAGACATATGCGGGTATCCGCACCTTTGACAGCGAACCTCTGGCACGGATGAATGCGAACTACCGCAACCGTGAATATCCGGAT
>NZ_BAABFL010000077.1:0-2752 GCF_039540975.1 Kistimonas scapharcae | reverse complement strand
CGGCTTTCATCCCCCATACCGCGCAACTGGCGGGTAACCTTCGCCAACGTCCCTTTGGCGAGGTCTTTGGCGCGAATGATGATATTCATTACGCTTTGGGTAATTCTTGCCATATTTTTATATCCTATATTTTGATAGGACTTAAAGGAGCGATATCTATTTTTTGGTTATATTTTGCTACTAAGAAACGCTGAAACAGGCCTTTATATGTGCTCTTGATGTGCTATGATTTGACGAATAAGCAATGCATTTGGATTTTCTTTTATTTCGCCGCATGTAAAACATAAAGTCCCCTCACTTTCATCCCCTAATACAATTCCACTATTATCATAAAAAGATGTGATTGGATTTTGAGAGTGATTGGTTAGCCATTGTATTAATGGAGTGAGTTCCGGTTGCTCAACCCACTCTGTTATCTCCTGCTCTGAAACTTGTGGAGTATTGTCTTGTGCAATTGCTGAGTGCATCTCCACTAATGCCGAAGAGTGAGTCTTTTCTGATTGTACTGGTATATATGTATGAGGTGATTTTGTATCACTTGAGATATTGGAAGATGCTAAATCAGATTTCTCTGATATTCTTCTTCCTTGAATATTTGATGAATGTGCTTGCGTTGCTGAACCGGATGTACTTGTTTCCGGAATGCATGTTGTAGCATCAGTATGGGCTGTCGAAACAACTCTGCCACATCCGAATCTATAGCCCAGAACATAGCCTATTTTATACATGCTCTCTAAATGTTTTAAATTATATCTCGGCTCGTATGCCCCTCCTAAATTTTGTTGATCATTTGGCTTCACATTAACCTTCCGTTTTCGTTGCTTTGAAAGACAGACAGACAGACAGACAGCAGGTTCCCGTGTTGTTGATCTGGATGACACCCTTGTCAGTCATTACCGCTTTGCTTCATGCCTCAAACCGCCTGCACCACCTTCATAAACCGGCTGATCCCTGCACCGGTGATGGTATTGTCTGACAGGACTTCAAACTCCATTGTCGCCTCGGCAAACTCATCGCCAATAAACGGCAGGCCCTGTACAGGCGAGAACTTGATGCGGTGCAGTGTGATTGCCACCGCTTTGCCGGATTGCGCTTCATTGAGGCCGTCGAAGAACAGGGTGAATTCCTGTCCCGCCTCCACCAGTGCCTGCAGGACTTCCTGCGGGGCCTTGTCATAGGTGGCATGAACACCATTATTGCTGATAGCGCCGGAGCCGATCACCGTGATGCCGTTGGGGGTAATGTCGTAATCCACACCTTCTGCCAGCGCCGTGCTGTTGACCGCATCGGTAACTGCGATGGTAGGGGTATCCGGCACAAAGGCAAACGGCAGCAATTCACCATCAGCGCCGGTGGCGGCGATCAGCNCGAGCCTGTCACATTATCAATACGCGACACCACGTTGGTATTGCCGCCGCCGGGACTGGTGTAATCCTTTTGCTCCTTTTTCTCCTCTTCAAAGGAGATTTCCAGCGCCGAGCAGTTACCCACAGGTATCAGTCCGGTGCTGCCGCCGCGACGCTTCAGGTAGATGGTGCCCTTGCCCATGTATGAACGGTCGGTTTGCGCCATGATCAGTTCCCTTGATGTGTGACAGTTTGCTCCCAGGACACGCCCCACATGGCGATGCCCCGGTTATCGATCTCGCCGCTGTAGAGGTTCTCGGCAGTGATGGTTTTCGGGTCGATGCTGCGAAGATAGGTTGTGTCGAACCGGTTATAGGGCAGCAGGCCGATAATATGCTCGACGACCTCCAGCGCACTTTTGTGTCGGTCTACACCGCTGCTGTCGCCGCAGATGATATAGGCGGCCATCAGCAACCGGGCCTGGTGGATGCCCTGCCCTGTGATAGTCAGACCCGGCGCTGTTTCGATGGCTATCCTGACCGCTTTGTTAGAGAGCAGCATCCGTTCCAGCTCGGCCTTGGTAAAGCGGCCCGGGTGGCTGTCCACATCACTGACCAGTACGGCCAGCTGATCGGCAAACCAGTGTGTGATAGCGGTCAGCGCATCGTTAAGCATTGCGCCGCCCCCTTGTAATATCCCGCAGCCATTGGGTCATGGCATCGTGAATCAGGTTAATCTGTCGTTCTTCAATACCGATAAAGGGACGGGCCGGAATGGTGACCTGACGAGCAAAGGCTGTCCCGCCACGCCCATCAGGAAAGGCCAGTACTTTCTTTTTCACCGGTTTGATCACTGCGCCAAACTGATGCACACGTGCGTATTTCACATTGGTGCCGATGACCACCTGATCATCATTGGCTTCAAAATGGATACTGTTTCGTAGTCGACCGGTATCGCTAAGGATGCGGCCCTGGCGAAACTTCAACGGCTCCCAGGGTTCATCATCCGGCGACTGCTGACGCCTGAAGTTCATGCCGGTGTCGGTTTTCATCACCCGGCCCAGACGGGTAAACAGGGTGCGCCTGCGTTGGTACCGCATGACGGTATCCATCAGGCTTTGTATCTGTTGGGTGGCGTCCTTGAGCGACAGCATGTCAGGCCATCCCGTAGACTTTCACCATGCCGCCGGCAAAGGGGGCATGGGTGGTCACCAGTTTCAGCTGGCTGATACCCGTGGTCTTTTTCACCACACCATGAACCAGGGTAGCTTCCTGATTACCACTGTTGTCCTGGTGGATCGTCTGGGCTGCTAACCGGGTGTATTTCGGGGCGGCAGGTTCGTAGACCGTGATATCAGTGCATAGCACACCGCTTTTGGAAAGCGCATTACTGGTGAACTTGATCTT
>NZ_BAABFL010000076.1:0-4912 GCF_039540975.1 Kistimonas scapharcae | reverse complement strand
TTTGCCTGAAGAGCACAGGGGACGCTCTCTTCATTCAATTTAGCCTTACTTCTTCAGATCGTTAAGCGGGAGTTAAGGGAATAGTGTCTCAGTGCTTATGATTGCTGGTCAGTGGTAATGTTCGTTCGTTCTGTGAAGGGCTAAATTCAACCTATCAGGAAATCTTGAGTGACAGTATTTGCATTGAAATGATTTGGGTGAGTTGTCTTCTGAATCCATAAGTTGCCGCAGGTTTGTTGCACCATTGGTTGAAGTGGTCGGGTGTGGTCTAAAACCTCTATGAAGACCTTGCGTCATCTGTGATGAACCTGCTACAGGTTGATAGTATTGTTGATGACCAACAAATGACGCTAGAGAGCTTAATGCTGAAGCTGTACAAGGTACCGTGACTGAAGTCTCACTTCTTATGGATGAACCAGCTAATGAAGGGTTAAGATCAGGGGCTTGTCGAGACATGGTTGCAGTGGAATGAGAACTACTGGAACCAGACGTGATAACAATTCTTCGTGACTGTCTGTTGTATGGGGTGGCTCGTTGTTGTGCTGTTTGTTGTTGTAGCCCAATTGGAAAATAAGCCTGTCCAGCATCTGCTTGCCCCCGAATATATCCAACTTGATACCCGTATGCCATACCTTCATTAAAAGCCCATAGGATTTGTGCATGATGAGTAGCAAAGGCTGGATGTATTCCTGCCTTTGACCCTGATGGTTGATTTTGCATGTCTTAGTCCCTTAAATCGTTTAGTAACAGACAGACAGACAGACAGACAGACAGCAGGTTCCCGTGTTGTTGATCTGGATGACACCCTTGTCAGTCATTACCGCTTTGCTTCATGCCTCAAACCGCCTGCACCACCTTCATAAACCGGCTGATCCCTGCACCGGTGATGGTATTGTCTGACAGGACTTCAAACTCCATTGTCGCCTCGGCAAACTCATCGCCAATAAATGGCAGGCCCTGTACAGGCGAGAACTTGATGCGGTGCAGGGTGACAGCCACCGCCTTACCGGATTGCGCTTCGTTAAGGCCGTCGAAGAACAGGGTGAATTCCTGTCCCGCCTCCACTAGTGCCTGCAGGACTTCCTGCGGGGCCTTGTCATAGGTGGCATGAACACCATTATTGCTGATAGCGCCGGAGCCGATCACCGTGATGCCGTTGGGGGTGATGTCGTAATCCACACCTTCAGTGAGCGCCGTGCTGTTGACCGCATCGGTAACGGTGATAATGGTGGTATCCGGCACAAAGGCAAACGGCAGCAGTTCGCCATCAGCACCGGTAGCGGCAATCAACTCATCGGTGACTGTGTTGCCACCGGCTTCGGTGGTAACAGCACCACGTAGACCAAGGGCCAGATTGTCAGCGGTAATATCCAGTACTGTCAGCGAGCCTGTCACATTGTCGATACGCGATACCACGTTGGTATTGCCGCCGCCGGGGCTGGTGTAGTCCTTCTGTTCCTTTTTCTCCTCTTCAAAGGAGATTTCCAGCGCCGAGCAGTTACCCACAGGTATCAGTCCGGTGCTGCCGCCGCGACGCTTCAGGTAGATGGTGCCCTTGCCCATGTATGAACGGTCGGTTTGCGCCATGATCAGTTCCCTTGATTGGTGACGGTTTGCTCCCAGGACACGCCCCACATGGCGATCCCCCGGTTATCGATCTCGCCGCTGTAGAGGTTCTCGGCGGTGATGGTTTTCGGGTCGATGCTGCGAAGATAGGTTGTGTCGAACCGGTTATAGGGCAGCAGCCCGATAATATGCTCGACGATCTCCAGCGAACTTTTATGTCGGTCTTCACCACTGCGGTCACCGCAGATGACATAAGCGGCCATCAACAATCGAGCCTGATGAATTCCCTGCCCGGTGATAGTCAGCCCCGGCGCAGTCTCGATCGCTATCCTGACCGCTTTGTTAGAGAACAGCATCCGTTCCAGCTCGGCCTCGGTAAAGCGGCCCGGGTGGCTGTCCACATCACTGACCAGTACGGACAGCTGGTCGGCAAACCAGTGTGTGATAGCGGTCAGCGCATCGTTAAGCATTGCGCCGCCCCCTTGTGATATCCCGCAGCCATTGGGTCATGGCATCGTGAATCAGGTTAATCTGTCGTTCTTCAATACCGATAAAGGGACGGGCCGGAATGGTGACCTGACGGGCAAAGGCTGTCCCGCCACGCCCATCAGGAAAGGCCAGTACTTTCTTTTTGACTGGTTTGATCACAGCGCCGAACTGATGCACCGGGGCGTATTTCACATTGGTGCCGATGACCACCTGATCATCATCGGCTTCAAAGTGGATACTGTTTCGCAGTCGTCCGGTATCGCTCAGGATGCGACCTTGCCGAAACTTCAACGGCTCCCAGGGATCACCATCCGGCGACTGCTGACGCCTGAAGTTCATGCCGGTGTCGGTTTTCATCACCCGGCCCAGACGGCTAAACAGGGAGCGCCTGCGCTGATAACGCATGACGGTATCCATCAGGCTCTGTATCTGCTGTGTGGCGTCCTTGAGCGACAGCATGTCAGGGCATCCCGTAGACTTTCACCATGCCGCCGGCAAAGGGGGCATGGGTGGTCACCAGTTTCAGCTGGCTGATACCCGTGGTCTTCTTTACCACTCCATGAACCAGGGTGGCTTCCTGGTTACCGCTGTTATCCTGGTGGATCGTCTGGGCTGCTAACCGGGTGTATTGTGGGGCGGTAGGTTCGTAGACTGTGATATCAGTGCATAACACACCGCTTTTGGAAAGCGCATTACTGGTGAACTTGATCTTGTTGGTGGCGTTGTAATAAGTCCCCGTCGAAACAATATGATTGAGGCCATAACCATAATCGTACGCACCGGTAAACCAGTTGGAACCATCATCGCTGGCATACAGTTCAATATGGGTATTGGAAGTAGATGCGGGCGTCAGGTTGAGTATCACGATGCGATAGAGGCTGTAATCCGCCGAAAAGGTGATCGGCAGGATATATTCGGATACCGATGATGGAATGGTCTCTGATGCCAGCAGCGTTAATGCGCCACCACCGCCTCCGGAGACGGCCACTTCCGCCCAGCCATTATCTNGGTGTTGATGGCCAATTCACCGTCAAGGAGGCTGGCGGGCACACTGCCGGGCGTGCTGCTCCGTCGTAGCCGAAGGCCCGCCATTTAAAAGCTGCCCCCGTCCATATCGCAGTTGGTGAGCGACACATTGGAGATACCGCCCCCGGTAATGGTGGCGGCATTATGATTTTGTAACGCCAGCGTCCCCAGGTTGAGACTGGTGCGGGCAGCATTAATATCGGTCAGGTCCGACAGGTTGAGGTTTTTATTCAGCCGGTTATCCAGTCCGGTTGTCAGCGCCGCCAGTTCGCTGTCATTGTCCTGCAGGGCCGTAGCCAGCTCATTCAGCGTATCCAGTGCAGCTGGCGCACCGGCTATCAGGTTATTGATGGCGTTGCTGATCCTGGTATCCACTTCGCCGGACGTAATGCTGCTGCCGGAGGCAAGCGAAACCACGCCCTCACCATCAATATTCAGCCCTGCGCCAATCTTGATACCGCCAAGATCCGTCGACGTTGCGGTGGGTAAGCTGTAGTGGTTGGCATTAGTCTCAATACCGGCCAGCTTGTTATGGTCGGTCACTCCTCCGATGATCAGGATGGTATCGTTACTGGCCCCGATAAACAGGTGACCACTGACTTCCGAGTAGGCTAGTTCCCCTTCTGCCAGTGAGGCCGGGGTGCCGGTTATCTGGCTGCGCTTGATCCGGATGACGTTTGCCATGGTCTGTCCCTAGAAATAACCGCCGTTGATCACAATGTCGTTGTTGTCCGGTATGACCAGCACCGTCCACTCACCGTTGTAGCGGGTGTATTGTCGGCCATCGGTGGGCGCATCACCGATATAGTCAGCATCGTGGTCATGGTGCATACCGATGGAATGAATCTGGCCGTCAGACATAGTCAGCGTCAGGCTGTTGCCGTCGTAGTCGGCATGACGGAGATAACTGTCCAGTGTCGACAGATCCACGCGAACCTGCCCACCGTTCTGATCGGTAAACACCAAGTCGCTGCCTTCGAGTCGGGGTGATGTGAGTCCTGTCGATGTGGCTTCACTGTTGGCGACCGGTAGCGGTGCGGTACTTTCAAAAGTACTCATGGTAAACACACGATCTGTCCGACTGCGGGTAACGGTGACATCCATACCGGCAACCGGTGCGGCAGGCTGATCTGTCGCACTCGGCAACGTCGCCTTGCCAGAGGCCAGATCCCGCAGCATCGCCACCGCATCCTTGTAACGGTTGCGGACATCTTCGGTGACCCGGTTTTCATAGAGCCGGTAACGGGCAATATCCGCGCAAAGGCGAGCCAGGATATCCGGAGCCGGCTTGATGGGCGTGTCATACCGTGCCGCCAGATAGGTGTTGATCTCTTGACCAGCGTCGTCCAGCGTACGTTCCACCCGAACGGTATCGATCAAACCGGTGCGGTTTATGTCGGTCAGTTTTAACAGCTCCGTTTCCCCGAACCGGTCGATCAGGCCCTGGAGGGTGCAGTACATCAGTCAGCCTGCTCCGGTGTTTTGGGTTTGCCAGATTTTCTGTTGTCACTGGCGGGTACTACAGCACCGAGTGCCAATAGAGTTTCAGCGTCTGACTCATTCAGTTTGATACTGCTTTCTGGCGGGTAGAAAGTTCCGTTGTGCCTGACCGGATGCAGGGTTTTGTACTGGCTCATGCGGCGTTCCTTCAGGCGATAATGTTTTCGATGAAGTAGGCAACATCCGGGCAGACAATCAGCTCATTGAGCGACTCCCCGACCCGAATCGCCTCACCGCCACGCAGACCGATATTGCCATCGGGACGAGTACCAGCCACACGGCCGCCATGTTCGGCGGTAAAGCCAAAGGTGACGCCTTTGCTGGGCTGGGC
>NZ_BAABFL010000075.1:0-788 GCF_039540975.1 Kistimonas scapharcae | reverse complement strand
GTATGATCCCCGAGATGTTTTTTCGCCCAATGTTCCAACTCCTTTTTCCGGAAACTGGTGACCATACTAAAGCGCATATACAGCGGGCAGTTTTCTTCGTTGGTTTGTACGGCAGCAACAAAGGGGTGTTTGTTTGCAGAACCTCTTCCCCGTTTGCCGCCATGTTTTTCACCGCTCCAGTAGGCATCGTCCAGCTGCACATATCCCTGTAGAGGGCGGCTGTCATCACGCTCTTTCATGACTTGCATGAGCTTGTGTTTCAGGCGCTACGCGGCGTTATAAGAAACACCAAGCTGTCTCGAAAGCGCCAGGGCTGATATGCCATTCTTGGTTTTAGTCATTAGAAACATGCCCAGAAATCAGGTGGTGAAGGGCAACTTGCTGGCTTCCAGAATGGTACCGCTCGTCAATGACGTTTGATGGCGGCAACGGTTACATTGGTAGAGTTCGCGGGTTTTCAGGGTGCAATACTCCCGGCAACAACACAGAGGGCATTCAAATCCGTTCGGCCAGCGCCATTTGAAAAACTGATCGCGGCATTGCCCTTCCTGACCGTATCGCCGAAAGAATTCCACAAGGCTCATGCCTTTCTGAAACTGGATTTTGTTCCTGGCCATGACACCTCTCCTAACCCAAGGAAAACCAGTGTCGTAAGTTTAGACGGGAGAATGGCTTATGTTAGGTGGTAATCAGGTATTTCTTTACAAGTGCATATTCTGGTTTACTTGAACACCGATTCTGGTCTACTTGAACACCCCCGTCACCTTACGTATTGGCGAGCCTGATTT
>NZ_BAABFL010000074.1:0-79250 GCF_039540975.1 Kistimonas scapharcae | reverse complement strand
AATTCCGAGACTGGCAAATATTATCGAATACGCCTCATGCTGGCTGCCATGTGGTCTGCACAGGAGTTTTTGAGTACTTACAGCGTTGGCTTGAAATTTATAGGGGTTGTCTCTCTTTTTTTGGTCTACTTTGTCTTTTTGTTTTTGCTGTTGGGCTAGACGTTTTGGCTCATCACTAATTGCTTTTGCTGTATCAGCATATTGAGTTGGTTGTTTGAATTGAAACAATCTTTCAGAGCTTAGTGCGCGGGTTAGTGAACTTGAACGATATAGCTTTAATAGTGAGTCCTTGTCAGCACCTCTATCTAGGCTCACGTCCCTGCCACCCCTGCTAACACTTCTGCTACGGGATCCTTCAGCCCTCGATCTGCTACGGCTTTGGCGAGTGTTTACTGGTGTTGATTGAGCACTGGATGTACTTGCTGAGTCCATAAAACTTCCCTCTTCTAAAGATAATGTTCGGCGTAACCCCTGTATTTATCCTAAAAATGGATGGTTTTTCTGGCGTTACGTCTATAGAGGGTATGATGTAGTAATTCCCTGTAAGTTCAGAGTATATAATGACAAAGCTGTCATGATGAATTGGGCAAGGCATTTTTGATTGATATTAATTCTCCAGTGTAAACGTATTGTTTAATGGGGCTTGTATCAGAAAAGGCTGCCATTCGCTAATGTTGTTTGTTTTTGATGTGTCTTTAGTTATTGTTGCTTTTCCATTTTTAATCGTCAGATAGAAGAGGTCTAGATTTATTAGCCTGTTTTTCTGCCATTGCCATTTTTGCTGGTTCATATTGGAACATGGGTGTACTGATAGAGTATTGTTGCTCTCTGCAGTTAGGCAACGATCCCGGGTGACCATTGAACGTAGCTGCTGTTTGTTATCATATTGCCAGTATTGATTTGAATTCGAATGACACTTATAGATATCGACTGGTGCACCTTCTGCAGTGTTGTTTTCAAGAACAGTCAGACAAAGTCCACGTGTACTGTCTTGTTTACTGGCTTCTACTGTTATCGTTGGTAATGTGCTGAAGACGGGGGAATCCCAGTTGATCCTGAACCACCTTTCAATACTGTGTTTTTCGCCTTTCTGATCCCAAAGTGAATAGTCCTGAAACAGGAATTGATAGCGAATATGGCCAGCCAGTGCTACGGGGTTTACTGTGCTGACAAATTTGAAGATGGAATGGCCGATTTTATCTGATGGCACCTTAAACGTCGCAGAAAACCCAGGCGTGAAGTGGCTGTATGCATTAGCAGAGAATTCGGCATCTGAAAAAAACCAATCAGTGCAGGCTATATAACATTTTTCGTGGTATCTCCAGTCACCACTCGATTTTGAAAACTCTCGATTCCATAACCAGATAGCAGAATCTGTTTTGTATGACCTGGATAAATTCTGAATGACATATTCGTGATTAAGATAAGTGACAGAGCGGGAACTATAGTAGGAGCCAGCGGGAACAGTGGATAAATGTCTGTGAGTAAGCTGATGCTTGTGTTTTGTCGAGTCTGATAGGTGGGACCTGGGCTTACCATGCATTAGTGATGTATCGTATTCAGGAATGGAATTGTCGTCGTCAGAAGCAAAGTCATTACTGGGGATAGGGTTTTCCTCTGTATCAGAGAGACTGCCTTCTTCGACGAGCATCGGCATTACTCCTGGTTGCCAGGTGGGTTTGTTGGGTGCTTGCTGGTTTTGTTCACCTGAATGTTGAACATCCGCTGCGGGATAGACTATTGCCACAGCAGGCATTTCTGGTTGCGGGATATCCGCATCGGGTATTTCACGATTATTTTCCGAGGGATACTGGGGACGTGCTTCTGGGGGCGGGAGCGCTGCTTCAGGTGGTTCTTGATCATTACCAGGGGGCAGTTCAGGGAATACTTCTTGATGTGGTGCTGCTGGCCTTGGAGAGAACCCCACGCGTACGGGTAAGCCAACTTTAATCGTATCTTTTGCCTTTACCTTTGAATGCTTGGGTGAACTGCCGGGAATGCTATTTGAAAGACGGATATCTTCATCTAAAGCATGAATTTCAATACGGTAGTAATCAGCAATAGGGCCAAACCAGGTGGTTCGATTCGTCCAGCTTTGAAACCATGTATGCCGATGGGTCGGTCTGTCAACAAGATGCCAGCCAGCCCCGCCACTGGATTCCGGGTTCACAGTAAAACGTACATATTTAGCGTCTTCTGTCCCCTGTAGGGCGGACGCGGAACGGATAAAGTCGACCGCATAGTTTAGTGAGAAGCTGGCGCTGTGATTGCAAGCGTCAATCAGTCCACCTGTCCAATACACAGGGTCTGACAGACTACCTTCGAGCTGATTGCCGACCAGGCATGGAAGGTTAATTTCCCGTAACTCAATTTGTACTGTTGTTTCGGGGCGCCATTCCGACGTGCCAAAGCGTTGTTGACTGCTCTTGTATTGCAGTTGCCTGGCCCAGCGATCATGTAATGCCAATGTTTCATAGGCCAGTTTTTCTTTTGTGTCGTCGTGGGTAAGGTCCCTGCCTGCTGCACTGGCCGATACGATTTGCTTGAATTGAGCGGGTGCAAAACCTGGCTTGTACATCATGACAACGTGGCCGTATAAACCGACACCGCCCAATGACGCACTGATGGCCTGGACTGTTTGAGGTTCACTTTCCGTACCGTCAATGAGCAATATGTCTCCTGTCCACATTCGGCTTTTGATGTCTGAGAATTGTTCCTCCGATACAGGATTCGCTGCATTAAGGTACAACAGAGAAGAAGATGTACGGGCATGGGTAAGCGATTCAAGTGTGTTTCCAAAGTCTGTCAGCGCACCATAGACGGACAATGGCGTGGCTTCGACTAAAAGAGGGGATGTCACGGCCAGAGCTGTCAGCACCAGATGAACTGGGAGATAGTTACGATTTGATTTTGAAAGCATCAATGCACAGTTTTTTTCAGCAAGAGAATGCGTTGTTGCGATGGAACATAGTCGTAAATAAGCCATGTTGCATAAAAACTGTTGAGTAAGTGTTTTAATCAGTTATATGGCGAGCGGAGGCTACCTTGGCAGGTAAATGTGACAGTTTGATGAAGCGGGCGATGAGAGAACTCATCGCCGCGGGAGGAGGGCATTAGTGCATCAGGCTTGCTGCCAGTGTCAGCTGCTTTTCCAGGGCGCCACGGTTTTGTTCGACGACCCGCTTCCCTGCCTGCCCTGTGCTTTTTCTTAGGGCTTCATCGTCTAGCAGTGTGATCATCCGATCAGCCAGTTCTTCCTGATTATTGACCACAGAAAGTGCATTGGCCGCTTTCAGGGTAGTGGCGACATCCGCGAAGTTGAATAGGTGAGGGCCGCTGATGACCGGCAAGCCAACGGCCGCAGGTTCCAGCAGGTTGTGACCACCTACAGGTACCAGACTACCTCCAATAAAGCTGATATCAGAAGCGCTGAACAGCAGCATCATTTCGCCCATGGTGTCCCCCAGGATGACATCGGTTGATGCGGTCACTGGTTCATTACTGCTTCGACGAGCTACTGACAGATTCTGGCTGGTGATCAATGCATGAACGTCGTTAAAACGTTCGGGATGGCGGGGTACCAGAAGCAGCAGGGTGTCCTTGTGCTGTCCTCGAACCTTCTCGAACGCTGAAAGGATCTGTTCCTCTTCGCCTTTATGGGTGCTGGCAGCAATAAGAATCTTTGTTGATGCCAGACGTTCGCTCAACCAGTGCGCGCGAAGCACCTTTGCCTTGTCACTCAGTGTCTTTTCTACATTCAGATCATACTTCAGCGTGCCGGTCACCATTGTCTGGCAACGGGGATGGCCCAGCTGGATGAAGCGTTCAGCGTCATCTTTTGCCTGTGCGGCAATAAAGCTTAATTGCTGGAGCATGCCACGGGTCAAAGGCCCAAGCTTGGCATAACCTCGTGCTGAACGCTCTGACAGGCGAGCGTTAGTCAGGAGGGTAGGAATATGCCGTTTATGGCAGGCGGCAATCGTATTGGGCCAGAGTTCCGTTTCCATGATGATGGCCAGTTCCGGGGTGATTCGGTCCAGAAACCGGTTTACCGCGCCGGGCAGATCATAAGGGACATAGACATGAAAAACACTGTCGCCATGGATCGCTCTGACCCTGTCTGATCCCGTCGGTGTCATGGTGGTAACGACAATCCGATGATCGGGATAACGGGTTTTCAGGGCATTAACTAAGGGGGTGGCGGCAATGGTTTCTCCGACAGAGACTGAATGCACCCAGATACTTTTCATCGGCGGGTTAGATGCCTTGAAAAAACCAAACCGTTCATTCCAGCGGCGGGCATAGGCTGGAGCCTTCCAGGCCCGGTAAAGCAGGCGAAGGATAATCAGTGGCAATAACAGATAATAAACCAGGGTATAAATCAGTCGAGGCATTGCGGCTTGTCACCGGTTTGTCAGCAAATGAGCCATTATCGTGATTTGTCAGTGCTTCTGCCATGGGTTTCTTGGATGCCGCCGGTGTTAGCCGGGTTGTCTCAATAGACCCATGCTGGCGGGAAGGCTTATACTCCCCCGAACTAACCTGAATTGATGAGTATCATGTCCCACGTCATCGACACTGATGTAACTATTATCGGTGGCGGAATTGCTGGTTTATGGCTGTTCCGGCGCCTCAACGACATGGGCTACAAGGCCCTTCTCCTGGAAAACGCCACGCTTGGTGGTGGCCAGAGTATCAAATCACAGGGGATCATCCACGGCGGTATCAAGTATGCACTGTCGGGTAATCTGACCGAGGCCTCAGAGTGTATCGCCGGCATGCCAGCCCGCTGGCGCGCCTGCCTGGATGGCGAAGGCGAAATCGATCTGACCCGTGTGCGCATCCTGTCTGATCACCAGTATATGTGGACGCCTGGCGGTCTCGGTTCGCGAATGGCCACCTTCTTTGCCAGCAAGGCGTTACGCGGGCGAGTTGACCCGGTCAAGCGTGATGAGGTTCCCAAGGTGTTCGCTGACCCGGGTTTCAAGGGGAAACTCTACAAACTCAATGAAAGTGTGCTGGATATTGAAACGGTGGTCAGTGAACTGATCGCGGGTCTGGAAGATCGCACGCTGAAGGTGGACTGGGATCAGGACAGCGTGATTCGCTTTGGTGAGAACGGTGATATCACCGCCATTGAATGCACTGCCGGTGGTGAAACCTATGAAATCCGTGCCCGGCGCTTTGTCCTCACGGCCGGTGAAGGCACGGGGGATATTCTCCAGCGCTGGGGTGTCACATCACCTGAAATGCAGCTGCGTCCGTTGCATATGGTGATGATGAAGCATAAACACCCCTATCCACTCTATGCTCACTGCATCAGCACCGATATCGTGCCGCGCCTGACCGTAACCAGTCATCCTACGGATGATGACCAGTGGGTCTGGTACATGGGAGGCGATATTGCGGAGTCCGGTGTTAAGCGTGACAGTGACGAGCAGATTGTCCGCGCGAAAAAAGAAGTGGAGAAGCTCCTGCCCTGGGTTGATTTCTCGGATGCCCAATGGGCAACCCTGCGGGTGAACCGGGCGGAGCCTAAGCAAAGTAAACTATTGAGACCGGATGCCGCCTATTGCAAAGCCGTCGGTAATGGTCTGATTACCTGGCCCACCAAGCTGGCGCTGGCACCGAATCTCAGCGATGAGGTGGTTAAGGAACTGCAGGGGGCTGACATTGAACCTTCAGGTAATGAAGCGTTCGGGCTGCCTGAATCGCTCCCCCGGCCGACTGTCACCGGCCCCTTCTGGAGTGGTTATTTTGATTGAGCACCTGAGAAAACCCGTGGCCGACACCGGTGTGACGATTTCACCGGTGGGTTTTGGTACGGTCAAGCTGGGGCGTGATCAGCAGGTCAAATACCCTGAGGCTTTCAGGATTCCTGATGACCGTGAAGCGGCAAGTCTTCTGGCACAGGCCAGGGAGCTCGGTATCAACTTGCTGGATACTGCACCGGCTTACGGTTCGAGTGAAGAGCGGCTGGGGCATCTGATTGCCGACGACCGTGCTTCATGGGTGATCTGCACCAAGGTGGGTGAAGAGTTCGAGAATGGTGAATCCCGTTTCGATTTCACGCCGGAGCATCTTCGTTTCAGCATCGAGCGCAGCCTGAAGCGGTTGGGGACTGATTATCTGGATATGGTGTTAGTGCATTCCAGTGGCGACGATGTGGATATTATCCGCCGTTATGGCTGCCTGGACGTGCTGGCGGAGTTGAAGCGTGAAGGGTTGGTGCGAGCGTCTGGTATGTCGACCAAGACCGTGGAAGGCGGCATCCTTGCGTTGGAACAGTCTGACTGTGCCATGGTGACCTGGAACCTCAACGAGCAGGGCGAGCGTGCCGTGCTGGATTATGCCCGGGATCATGGTAAGGCTATCCTGGTGAAGAAAGCACTGGCCAGCGGCCATCTCTGTAGCGATGGTGATGATCCGGTACAGACCTGCATGGATTTTGTGTTCTCCCATGCTGGCGTTTCTGCAGCGGTGCTGGGAACGATTAATCCAGACCATCTTCGTCATAATGTGCATGCCGTGCTGCAGGCGGTGGAGAAGCATGCTGCATGAGTGAAGGAATTATTCTGCGCAGGGAAGCCGCAACTGCATTTTCAACGCGCCAGGTGAAACTGGTGCGTACTGCGGATGGTTATGACCTGCTGCCGTTTGGCGATCCGCTGACATTCAGTGAAATGGCAGCCATCCGCTCCAGCCGTACTGTGTCTCCCGCCTTTCCTGATAGCAATGAAATATCCCTGGCGAATGTCGGTATTTCGGTTCTGTTGAAAATACAGGTCTGTGATAACGAGTACCTGGTATTGGTTGAGCAGGATCGCGGCGATGCGGGAAGGGTTTTAAAGCTCGTGTCGGGGTATGTCGAAACTGCGGAGTTGGATAATCCGTTCGATACCGTGCTGCGGGAAATTTCAGAAGAAGTTTTGTTCAAGCAGGGGGCTGGGTATTTCCCTTTTTATTTTGACACCCAGCCTGTGGGTAATCCTTATGAATTACCCCAGCAGTCAGGGGTTATGGAACTCCATCCCTCCGGCTGGCTGGCAGGTCAGCAGGGAGAGACCGTTTCTATTAATGGTCAGTCAGTGACATTGCCTGTTCACCTCTATGTTCACTGTCCTACAAATAGCGTTCAGTTAGTTTACAGTCTGACGGTTGCACTGGAAGCATGGCCTGAACAGGGTTTTTATGTGGAAGATGAGAAAGAAGATGGTTTTCTTGTCAGCCGGTTAAGGCCAGAGCGGCGTTTTATTCTCGTGCAGTGTCAGGGTGAAAGGCTGCAGGGCTATTTTCAATTGATTGATGGAAAACTTACCCGGTTTGATGGGAGTGGCTATCGTTTTTCTGAGTTTTTCGCGCCCAGGAAAAATCGGCTTTTTGTCACCCATCAATATGGTGGAAAGCTCAATCTGACGGCAGAACGGTAATTGCATAATGGGTCGATGAGAATCACCGACCCATTATGGGGCTTATCAGGCAGGCTCTTGCTCATTTTCCTTGCGGATTTTTTGAACAATTGCTGTTGTTGAGCAGTTTTCCAGAAAATCCAGCACGGCGACTTCGCCACCGTAGGCGGTGACAATGTCTGCGCCTACGACTTCGTTGATACCGTAATCGCCGCCTTTCACCAGTACATCCGGTTTCAGCTGTTCCAGCAGGGATTCCGGTGTGTCTTCGTTGAAGGAAACTACCCAATCGACGGCTTCCAGACCTGCCAGTACCGCCATGCGTCGCTCAACAGGGTTGATCGGGCGACCTTCGCCTTTCAGTCGAGTGACAGACTCATCGCCGTTGATGGCCAGTACCAGCCGGTCACCCAGCTTACGGGCCTGCTCCAGGTAGCCGACATGCCCGGCGTGAATAATGTCGAAACAACCGTTGGTAAAGACGATTTTCTCGCCATGGGCACGGGCATCTTCAACCGCGATCAACAGCTGCTCACGCGTCATGGCACCCCGTTCAGAGCCCTGGATGGCATTTACGGCACGGCGTAGCTCCGGCAGGCTGACGGTGGCAGTGCCCAGCTTGGCCACCACAATACCGGCGGCAATGTTGGCCAGTGCGGCGGCACGAGGCAGCGGTTCACCACTGGCCAGTGCGGCTGCCAGGGTGGCGATGACCGTATCGCCAGCGCCGGTGACATCAAACACTTCACGGGCGCGGGCCGGCAGATGCAATTCTTTTTCGTCCGCACGTAGCAGGGTCATGCCATGTTCGCCGCGGGTAATCAGCAGGGCGTCGAGCATCAGTTCTTCGCGCAACGCCTGGCCTTTGGCGACCAGCTCTTCTTCGGTGGAGCAGCTGCCGACAATCGCCTCGAACTCATGCAGGTTCGGGGTGATGACGGTGGCGCCACGGTAGCGGGTGAAATCCTGTCCCTTGGGGTCTGCCAGTACGGGAATATTGCGTTTCCGTGCCAGCCGGATCAGTTCCTGAATATCTTTCAGGGTGCCCTTGCCATAATCCGAAACAATCAGGGCGTCGGCATTATCCAGGAGCGCCGAGAGGCGATCAGGGATGGTATCCACATCGATACCGGTAAACGCTTCCTCAAAGTCCAGACGAATCAGCTGCTGATGCTGGCTGATGACCCGTAGTTTGGTGATGGTGGGTGCATCTTTCAGGCGTACGAAGTCACAGTAGACGCCGGCTGCTTCCAGTCGGGTGGTCAGGGCGTCAGCGGCTTCATCATCGCCGGTGATGCCCAGCAGCCAGGCGGGGGCGCCCAGCGAGGTGACATTCAGTGCGACGTTGCCGGCGCCGCCGGGGCGGTCATCACTGCCGTTGACCCGGACGACCGGAACCGGCGCCTCGGGGGATATTCTACGGGTGGGACCCTGCCAGTAACGGTCCAGCATGACATCGCCGACCACCACGACGCGGGCTTTGTCAAAGCGGGGCAAGCTTGGTTTCATGGGTATCCGGGGTTTCCTGTCTGTCATTTCCAGTCAATAGTTGCGGCTTATTTCAGGCTTCAACCAGGGTGACGGGTTCGTTGTCCAGTGTTTTTTCCGCCTGTTCACGGAACTGCATGCGATAGAGTCGGGCGTAGGCGCCGTCTTTGGCCAGCAGCTCGGAATGGTTGCCACTTTCCACAATCTGCCCCTTATCCATGACCAAGATGACGTCGGCATTCTCGATGGTGGAAAGGCGGTGGGCGATGACCAAGGTGGTACGGCCCTTCATCACTTCATCCAGGGCGGCCTGAATGTGACGCTCAGATTCGGTGTCCAGGGCGGATGTGGCTTCGTCCAGAATCAGTACCGGCGCATCTTTCAGGATGGCCCGGGCAATCGCCAGCCGCTGGCGCTGGCCGCCAGAGAGCAGTACGCCGTTTTCACCCACCAGGGTATGCAGCCCTTCCGGCAGGTTATCGACAAACTCCATGGCGTAGGCTGCTTTGGCCGCCAGACGAATATCTTCCTCGTCCATATCCTGCAGATCGCCGTAGGCGATGTTGCGAGCAATGGTGTCGTTAAACAGCGTCACATGCTGAGTCACCAGCGCGATATGGCTGCGTAGGTTGCGCAGGGTGTATTCGCCCAGTGGGCGGCCGTCCAGCAGGATATCGCCTTCGGTATGCCCATAGAAACGGGGCAGAAGATTGGCCAGGGTCGTCTTGCCGCTACCGGAGCGGCCAACGAGGGCGACGGTCTGTCCCGGTTCAATGGTGAGATTAAGATTGGTTAATGCAGGGCGATCCGCTGCCGGGTAGGTAAAACCAAGGTTCCGGAATTCAATGCGGCCTTCAACACGGTCTGTTGTGAATGTGCCCGTATCCGGTTCGGTGGGTTCATCTACCTGTTCGAAGATGCTCTGGGCGGCGGCAATACCTTTCTGGATATTGGCGTTTACTTCACTAAGCTGACGAATAGGTTTGGGTAGCAGACCGGCAGCGGTAATGAAGGCAACCAGCTCGCTGAATGACGTCGTAATTGCGCCGGAGCTTTTCATGTACAGGATGATGTACATGAGAATCGATAATGCGGACAGAACCAGGAACTGCAGGGTGGGGGTGTGGATAGCTGACACCTTCACCAGTTTCAAACCCTGATTAGTATTGCGATAGCTGGCATTTCTAAAGCGTTGCTGTTCGTAGGTTTCGCCGCCAAAGCCGCGAACGACGCGGTAACCGCTGATGGTTTCAGACGCGATATGAGTGACATCCCCCATAGAAGTCTGGAGTTTTTTGCTCAGCTTGCGGAATTTCTTCCCGGTGAGACCGACAACGATCGCGATGATGGGCGCAACGGCCACAAAGACCATGGTCAGGCGCCAGTTGGTCCAGAACAGGAAGCCCAGCAGCGCGATGACGGTCATACCCTCGCGGAAGACGACCTTGATGGCATCGGTCGCAGCACCGGTGACCATGTTGACGTTATAGATGATCCGGGAAATCAGGTGGCCGGAATTGTTGTTGTCAAAATAGGTGTTGGGTAACAGCACCAGACGGTTGAAAAGGGATATCCTCAGGTCATTGACCACACCCAGGGACACCTTGGCCAGGAAATAACTGCCGAGGAATGAGCCGATCCCGCGGAAAATTCCGATAAACAACACGCCAATGGGAACAAACCAGACCAGAGCGCTTTTGTCAAAACTGCCCAGCAGGGGCAAGATGACCGGGTTGTGATCATTCACATCCAGCGCCCGGATGAAATAGTCCACCAGTTTCGGGAACATGGGCTGGCTGGCGGCAAACATCATATAGCCGAGTATGCTCAGGGCAAAAACATGCCAGTAGGGGCGAACATAACCGAGCAGACGCAGGTAAACCCGGAGGCCCCCCTGATCATTTCGGATTGGGTCTGTCATACATCGTGACCTTTTTTCGGTTGTTGCAGGCCTTGTCATGGTCTGCAAACGGAAAAACATGGAGGTTTTTACAGTGAGCCCGATACAGAATTCGGGCAGCATAATCGCGCAATATTAACATAATCTTTCCAAGGTGGTGCCAGTCTAATAGAATTGCCGCCCCTTGGGGTCATAGTTATGGCCAGAAACTGATCGATACAGAACCCGGAAATTGCATGCGCACGCTGACAGAACAGGAGTACTCCACCCTCAGGGATGGCGCCCGCGTCATTGAAGCGGATGGATTTGGCGATAAGGTACTGCTGTTGAACGACGGTTCATTCCTGAAATTGTTCCGGCGGAAGCGGTTGCTGTCATCGGCATTGGTCTTTCCCTATTCGACGCGATTTACCCTTAATGCCGGGTTGCTTGCCGAAAGGGGGATTCCCTCTGTCACGATTATCGATAATTATCGCATCCCTTCCGTCCGGCGAACGGCGGTGCATTACCAGCCGCTGGCAGGGGAAACACTGCGTAAAGTGCTGAAAGATGCGACGGGTGATTCGTCGGGATTGATGCGGCAGTTGGGGCAGTTCATTGCCCGACTGCATGAAAAAGGCGTTTACTTTCGTTCCCTGCATCTGGGGAATGTGCTGCTGACCCCCGATCGGGGGTTAGGGCTGATTGATATCGCAGATATGAGTTGTGGCCGGTTGTCATTGGGGCCACGGCGTGCATTACGCAACTTTCACCATCTGGCGCGTTCCAAGGTCGATATGGGGTTGTTGAATTCTACCCTGAGAAAACGGCTGATTGAGGCTTATTGTGAGGCCTCCGGCCGATCGGATGATTTTCAGGCGGCGCTAGGGAAAGTGCTGCACGTCTGATCGAAGAGCAGGTGATTAACCGGTCAGATATAACAAAACAGACTATTTTTTGAGAGCTTGAGGCATCATTGTGATTGAGAAACTGAGAAATATCGCGATTATCGCGCACGTTGACCACGGCAAGACAACGCTGGTCGACAAACTGCTGCAGCAGTCCGGCACCCTGGGCCGGAAGGATCAGGATGCTGAGCGCATCATGGATTCCAATGACCAGGAACGGGAACGTGGCATCACCATCCTGGCCAAGAACACCGCGATCAACTGGCAGGATTACCACATCAATATCGTTGACACACCTGGACACGCCGATTTCGGTGGTGAGGTTGAGCGTGTGCTGTCCATGGTGGATTCCGTCCTGTTGCTGGTGGATGCCGTAGATGGTCCCATGCCACAGACCCGATTTGTGACCCAGAAGGCCTTTGAACAGGGCCTGAGCCCCATTGTCGTCGTGAACAAGGTGGACCGTCCCGGCGCGCGTCCGGATTGGGTTATTGACCAGGTTTTCGATCTGTTTGACCGCCTGGGTGCGACCGATGAACAGCTGGATTTCCCGGTTATCTATGCATCCGCCCTGAATGGCGTTGCAGGTCACGATCCAGATGAAATGTCTGAGGACATGACACCTCTGTTCGAGATGATCGTGGATAAGGTGCCGGCGCCGGATGTTAACCGTGACGGTCCTTTCCAGATGCAGATCAGCGCCCTGGATTACAACAGCTACGTTGGCGTTATCGGTATCGGTCGGGTCAGCCGCGGCGTTGTCGGTACCAATACCCCGGTACGTCTGATTGAGCGTGACGGCAAGGCGCGTAATGCCCGTATTCTGAAAGTGATGGGCCATCTGGGCCTTGAGCGTGTTGATGTTGAGCAGGCGCGAGCGGGTGACATTATCTGTATCACCGGTATCGATAACCTGAATATCTCTGACACCCTGTGTGATCCGGATCACCCAGAGCAGATGAAGCCACTGACCGTGGATGAGCCCACTGTCAGCATGACCTTCCAGGTCAATGATTCACCGTTTGCGGGTCAGGAAGGCAAGTTTGTCACATCCCGGAACATCAAGGATCGCCTGGAGCGTGAACTGCTGCACAACGTGGCGTTGCGCGTTGAGCAGGGCGATGATGCCGACAAATTCATCGTTTCTGGTCGAGGCGAGCTGCACCTGTCCGTATTGATTGAGACCATGCGTCGTGAAGGCTATGAGCTGGGCGTCTCCCGTCCAGAAGTCGTCATCAGGCAAATTGACGGCGTTGCCCATGAGCCGTTCGAGCAGGTCGTCATTGATGTGGAAGATCAGCACCAGGGCTCCATCATGGAAGAAATGGGTCTGCGTAAAGCGGAACTGAAAAACATGGTGCCGGATGGCAAGGGTCGTACCCGCATGGATTTCATCATGCCGGCCCGTGGCCTGATCGGTTTCCGTTCCCAGTTCATGACCATGACTTCCGGTAGTGGCATCCTGACTCATATCTTTGACCACTATGGCCCGGTCAAAGATGGCAGGGTGGCACACCGCAAGAACGGTGTTCTGGTGTCCATGGTTAAGGGTAAGGCACTGGGTTACGCGCTGTGGAACCTGCAGGATCGTGGTCGCCTGTTTATCAACCCGAACGTTGAGGTGTATGAAGGCCAGATTATCGGTCTGCATAGCCGCGAAAATGACCTCACGGTAAACCCGACCAAGGCCAAGCAGCTGACCAACGTCCGGGCTTCCGGTTCCGATGAAAACATCATGCTGACCCCGCCGATTCGCCACACGCTGGAACAGGCGCTGGAATTTATTGATGATGACGAACTGGTGGAAGTAACACCGGAATCCATTCGTCTGCGTAAGAAACTGCTGACAGAAGTAGAGCGTCGTCGTTCTTCCAAGAAATAAGGGAATCGACTGTCTGTAGTTGTTTGATTGGCCACACACGGATTAAGTGTGTGGCCACGACAGGATGTCTTTACAGACTGGCAGCGAGTGTGCGCACTTCTGGTAGTCTGTCATGGCGTAAAAGCCGTGTTTCTGTTGGCTTTATTCCCACTCTGAATAGGGTTAATGTTAGACACTGGTACTTTTAATCTGGCTGTTATGATCATTGTTCAGTGAGCTGACAGTTGCCTGTGTCATGACAAAGGATATCCGATGCTGACGCTTTACCCGGCCATAAAACCCTACGCCCGTCATATCCTGCCGGTTTCCGGCCATCATGAACTGTATCTTGAAGAGAGTGGTAATCCGGAGGGGATTCCGGTGCTCTACCTGCATGGAGGCCCGGGCGGTTCCTGTGATAAACATACCCGACGTTTTTTTGATCCCAACCTGTACCGCATCATTGCGTTTGATCAACGCGGCTGCGGTCGTTCCCGCCCCTACGGTGAACTGGAAAACAATACTACGGCGAATTTGCTGGAAGACATGGAAGCGATTCGTGCATTCCTTAAAGTCGATAAGTGGATGTTGTTCGGTGGTTCCTGGGGATCAACGCTTGCACTGTTGTATGCCATTCAGCACCCGGAGAAGGTATTGGCCATGGTGTTGCGTGGTATCTGGCTGGCGCGTGAGCGGGATATCAGTTGGCTTTACCGAGATGGTGCCAACCGGGTGTTCCCCGATTACTGGCAAACATTTGCCCAGCCTATTCCTGAAGCGGAGCGTGGCGATATGCTGAGCGCTTTCTATGCACGGCTGACAGGAACCGATGAGCTGGCCAGAATGGCAGCTGCCAAGGCCTGGTGTCTGTGGGAAGGGCATTGTGCAACACTGCGTCCCAGTCAGGAAGTGCTGGATGGTTTTTCAGATCCGCATCGCGCTCTGGCCATGGCCCGTATCGCTTCCCACTATATGATCAATAAGGCGTTCATTCAGGAAAACGAAATTCTTGAACAGTGTCAGGCTATTTCCAGTATTCCCGGGATTATTGTCCACGGCCGTTACGATATGGTATACCCGCTCGAGAATGCGCAGACATTGCAGCAACATTGGCTGGAAGCCGAGCTCCACATTGTGCGGGATGCCGGACACTCGGCCAAGGAAGCCGGCATTCGTGATGCATTGGTCAGGGCGACCGATGAAATGGGCAAACGATTCGGCAAAGAGTTTGGTCTGGATAAAACCTCTTGATATAAGGCAGTTATGAAAGGGTTGATTCAGCGTGTCAGCCACGCAAATGTGGTTGTGGCGGGTGAAACAGTGGGAGCGATTGATGCAGGATTGCTGCTGCTGTTAGGGGTGGAAAAAGACGACGATGAACAGAAAGCGGACAAGTTACTGGATCGTGTTCTGCGTTACCGGGTCTTTTCCGACGACAATGGCAAGATGAATCTGAGCTTGGCGGATACCGGCGGCGGGCTTCTGGTTGTCTCCCAGTTCACCTTGGTTGCCGATACCTGCAAAGGGTTGCGACCCAGTTTCAGTTCCGGGGCAACACCGGAGAAAGGGAATGCGTTATATGAATATTTCGTTAAGCAGGCCCAGCTGCGGCACCCTGATGTTGCTACCGGCGTTTTTGGTGCGGATATGAAAGTCAGCTTGCTCAATGATGGACCGGTAACGTTTATGTTGGACGTTTAAAGATTTTATTTCGGGAGTCGACGTGTATAGTGCAGGCTCCCGACGCTTTTATCGCCTTTTGCTTATTACGAATATCCAATCCCCTGTCCCCTTTGTCTCACCATTTTTGTATGTTTTGTGCATCAAATCGGTGCATGGCGCGTGCTTTGTTGACCCGTTTTGAGCCAATTTTTGTTTGATAAAACGTAACAGCCTTTCTTTGACTGATTATTTATGTGGCGTACATGTTGCTTAGGCATTGCGAGTATGCGACAGGAATTGTATAGGGGAAGGATATGTTGATGGGCCGATTACCTGCATTGTTTTTGATTATGCTGCTGGCGACATCATTGCCGGTTGAGGCGGTGTTGACGGATGCTGAGGCAGTGAACAAATCGGGGCGGCAGCGGATGTTGTCACAGCGGATCGTGAAGAATTACCTGATGCTGGGAGCCGGTGTAAACACTGAGGTGGCGCAGAAACAGCTGGATGCCAGTATTGCCCTGTTTGAGCAACAGTTTCTTGAGTTGTCTGATTATGCGCCGACACAGAAAATCCGTGATAGGCTGGCTCGGGTAGAGGAGGTCTGGCAGCAGTATCGGGTACAGGCACTGGCGACGCCTGATAGGCAGGATGCAATCTGGGTCTTGAGAAAAAGCAATGAACTCCTGACATTGTCGAATGATGTAGTGACGTTGATTCAGCAGCATGCTGGTGGCAATAACGCAAAACTGGTCAATGTCTCCGGTCGGCAGCGAATGTTGTCCCAGCGCATTGCGGCCCGCTACATGGCGATGGCCTGGGGAGTGGATGCTGAGGAGATTCACGGGGAATTGCACGATTCGATTACACTTTTCGATGAATCGCTGCAGTTTCTTCGTGCAGCACCGGAAAACAGTGCCATGATCCAGAAGAAACTGACCAAGGTGCAGGCGCAGTGGCAGTTTTCCAAGGCTGGATTCAAAGGTGAGAAGGAAGGGCGTTATGTCCCGACGGTGATTTCGGTGACGACGGAATCCATTCTGCGAAAAATGAATGAGTTGACGGGCGACTATGAGGCGCTGATGGAGTCACAGCGGCAGGCAAATGCGGATCTGTAAATAAACAACGGCAGCGAAAGCTGCCGTTGTTTATTGTTACAGGTTACATCTGTTCGACAGTATTGATACCCAGCAGTCCCAGACCCAGTTTCAGAGCACGGGCTGTTAGTGCACACAGCAGTAGTCGGCTGTTCCGTACATCTTCTTCGACACCCGCCTTGTTAACCGGGCAGGCTTCATAGAATTTCATGAACGCGCCTGCCAGATCGTACAGGTAGGCACACATAAAGTGTGGCATGCCTTCACGAACGACGGTGTCGATGGTTTCGCTGAACTGCATGACCTTCAGTGCCAGTGCACGCTCTTCGGCTTCAGTCAGGCTGATGTTGCCGGTCAGGTCGGACTCATTGACACCCGCCTTGCGGAAGATGCTGCGAATCCGGGTGTAGGCATACATCATGTAGGGAGCTGTGTTGCCTTCGAAAGACAGCATGTTGTCCCAGTCAAAGATGTAGTCGCTGGTCCGGTTCTTGGACAGGTCGGAATATTTCACCGCGCCCATGGCCACGGCCTTGATGACTTCTACCTTCTGCTCTTCGGTGAGGTCAGCCCCTTTCTGGGCAATCAGGCGCGCTGCCCGCTCTTCGGCTTCGTCCAGCAGTTCCGACAGTTTGACGACGCCACCGCTTCTGGTCTTGAACGGTTTGCCATCCTTGCCCAGCATGACGCCAAACGCGTGGTGCTCCAGCGGTACCGATTCAGGCACATAACCGGCTTTGCGGACAATGGTCCAGGCCTGCTGCAGGTGCTGGGCCTGGCGGGCGTCGATGTAATACAGCACCCGGTTGGCGTTCAGGGTTTCGTAGCGGTACTTGGCGCAGGCGATGTCGGTCGTAGTGTAGAGGAAGCCACCGTCTTTCTTCTGGACGATAACGCCCATGGGGTCGCCGTCCTTGTTCTTGAATTCGTCCAGATAGACGACTTTGGCTCCCTGATCTTCCACCGCCAGCCCTTTGGCTTCCAGATCCTGGATGATGCCGGGCAGCATGTCGTTGTACATGCTTTCGCCCATGGCGTCTTCACGGGTCAGGGTGACATTCAGACGGTCGTAGTTACGCTGGTTCTGTTCCAGGGTGACATCAACCAGTTTCTGCCACATTTCCAGACACCACTCGTCACCACGCTGCAGTTTGACGACGTAGTTACGGGCGCGCTCGGCAAATTCCGGGTTGCTGTCGTAATGCTTCTTGGATTCCCGGTAGAACTCTTCCAGATCGGCCAGTTCGGCAGACATGATTTCCGGATTTTCTTTCTGCAGTTCTTCCAGGTGGGCAATCAGCATGCCGAACTGGGTGCCCCAGTCGCCGATGTGGTTGGCACGGACGACGTTGTGCCCCAGAAATTCCAGGGTTCTTACCACTGCGTCACCAATGATCGTGGAACGCAGGTGACCAACGTGCATTTCCTTGGCAACATTCGGAGCAGAGTAGTCCACAACAATGTTCTGTTTTTCTGCGCTTTCGCTTGCGCCGGCGCGGGGATCCTTGCTGTAGCCGTCCAGTTCACCCGCCAGCCAGCCGGCATTGATGAAAAGGTTGATAAAACCGGGGCCGGCGATTTCGGCCTTTTCGATGATGCCGCCCAGTTCCAGTTTGTCCACGACCTGCTGTGCCAGTTCACGGGGATTCATGCCCATTTTTTTTGCAGCGGGCATGATGCCGTTGGCCTGGTAATCGCCAAATTGAGCACGGGCGCTGGTGCGAACCATGGCATTGCTGCCTTCCGGGGCGCCGGCCGCGATAAGGGCCTGGGTGAGCTGGTGTTCGAGTACTTTAAGCACGTTCATGAACGGATCCTTAAACCTTGGTCAGGGTCTGGGTTATATAAACAACGTAGTGTAGAGGCAAGCGGTCAGGCAGGACAGGGCATCAGAAATGTGCCTGTACTGCTTAAATTCGGCGGTAGCGTCGTCGGAGAGCGGGGAGAAAACAGAGGCGTGCAACAATACCCGCGTCGGGGACGTGGTTTTCAGTCGGTAAGTCGTAAGAAGGGTCTATTATCGTAGCCATGAGCCGGATGCTATCGAAATTCCACAGGCAAAACAATACGTTTTCAAGGGGTTCTGGTTTGTCAGGTAAGACCGTAAAAGTCACGGTAGAGTTCCCGTTTTCTTCTGCAGATAATTGTCTGTTTGGTCAGCGTGCGTAGCGAACGGGTTGCGTGTTTTTAACAGTTGGCTCAATGCCTTGTATAGTATGGGTAGTCTTGACTACGTAGCGGTGCCATGGAGGGGTAATGGCGGCGAAAAAAACGGTTCGGCGGGGTGCGTCGACAACGAAGAAATCGGCAGGAAGGAAAGATATTCCCGGCTGGTTATGGCTGGGCGCTGGTGTCGCGATCGGGGTTCTAGTGACGTTATTGGTGAATCTAGCGCCTGATGCCAGCGTGGATGCGCGTTCTGTGGCTGGCAATACGGGAACCGGTGAGATCGTCAGTAAGAAAAAAACGTCTCCGGAAAAAAAGCCGGTCTTTGATTTCTATACCCTGTTGCCCGAATCAGAAGTTATGGTGCCTAACGAGCCCAAACGTGAAACGGAGGCTCGGCCCAAAACAGAGAAACCTGCGATAGCGAAGGCACCGGAATCGACTGATAAGCAGGTGCCTGCCACGGTGGAGGCCAAGCCTAGTCGACGTTATTTATTGCAGGCCGGTTCTTTCCGCAATCCCGATGATGCCGATCGCTTACGGGCGCAGTTGCTGCTGTGGGGGCTGGATGCCCGTGTTGAGCGTGTGATCGTCAAGGGTGGGGATGCCTGGCATCGTGTTCAACTGGGGCCGTTCTCTGAACAGGGTTCCCTGAATGAAGCCCGCCAGACCCTGGCTGCCCACAAGATCGATTCATTGATGTTACAGCTGAAATAAATCTCCCATTTCCGGCCCTCTGCTCAGAGGGCCCTTGAATTTGTTTCCCGCCGTCCCAATCATTCCCCCATCTCAATGAACGAATTACAGGAGTCCGCCTTGGAACAGTACAGAGGCACTACCATCCTGTCTGTGCGCAGAAATGGCAAAGTGGTGATCGGTGGTGACGGTCAGGTGTCACTGGGGCAGACGGTTATCAAGGGTAACGCCCGCAAGGTTCGCCGTCTTTACAATAACCAGGTACTCGCCGGTTTTGCCGGTGGTACGGCGGATGCTTTTACCCTGTTTGAGCGCTTTGAAGCGCAGTTGGAAAAACACCAGGGGCAACTGGTGCGCGCCGCGGTTGAGCTGGCGAAGGACTGGCGTACGGACCGTGCGCTTCGGCGCCTGGAAGCCATGCTGGCGGTAGCCGATGCCAAGGCATCGTTGATCATTACCGGTAATGGTGACGTCATGGAGCCGGAGGATGGCATCCTGGCGATTGGTTCCGGTGGCTCGTTCGCCCAGTCTGCCGCCCGGGCGTTGTTCGAGAATACGGATATGGATGCGCGGGATATCGTGGAAAAAAGCCTGTCGATTGCGGGTGATATCTGTGTCTACACCAATCACAACCGAACCATCGAAGAACTCTGCTACGACGAGTAAGCCCGGTACCGGTCACGAATTCAGGAAATCAGAGCTGCAGTTATGTCGAATATGACTCCCCGCGAAATCGTCCACGAGCTGGATAAACACATTATTGGTCAGGATGACGCCAAGCGTTCCGTGGCCATTGCCCTGCGCAACCGCTGGCGCCGGATGCAGATTGATGAAACGCTGCGCAACGAAATCAGCCCCAAGAACATTTTGATGATCGGGCCGACCGGTGTCGGTAAAACCGAGGTGGCCCGTCGCCTGGCCAAGCTGGCCAATGCGCCGTTCATCAAGGTGGAAGCGACCAAGTTCACCGAAGTGGGCTATGTCGGACGTGATGTTGAATCTATTGTGCGTGACCTGGTCGATGCAGCCATCAAGATGCAGCGTGAGCAGGAAGTGCAGAAGGTTAAGCATCGTGCCATGGATGCTGCAGAGGACCGGATTCTGGATGCACTATTGCCGCCTGCCCGTTCGTTCTCCGAAGAGTCATCTCAACCGCAGGACAGCAGTACGCGTCAGGTCTTTCGTAAGAAGCTGCGTGAAGGCGAACTGGACGATAAAGAGATTGATATTGAAGTCAATGAAGCCAGCGTTGGTGTGGAAATCATGGCACCTCCCGGCATGGAGGAGATGACCAGTCAGCTGCAGAACATGTTCTCCAGCATGTCCAGCGGCAAGAAAAAGACACGCAAGCTGAAAGTCCGTGAAGCCATGAAGCTGGTTCAGGATGAAGAAGCGGCCAAGCTGGTGAATGAAGATGAGCTGAAAACCGGCGCGATTGAAGCGGTGGAGCAGAACGGTATTGTCTTCCTGGATGAAATCGACAAGGTGGCCAAGCGTTCCGGTAACAACAGTGGTGATGTCTCCCGCGAAGGTGTGCAGCGTGACTTGTTGCCGCTGATCGAAGGCTGCACGGTCAGTACCAAGTACGGTATGGTAAAAACCGATCACATCCTGTTTATCGCTTCCGGTGCGTTCCACCTGTCCAAGCCGTCTGACCTGATCCCTGAACTACAGGGTCGTCTGCCGATCCGTGTGGAGCTGAAGGCGCTGAACGTGGAAGATTTTGAACGTATTCTGACCGAGCCGGATGCATCGCTGACGGAGCAGTATCAGGCGCTGATGGCAACAGAAGGGCTCAAGATTGAATTTGCCCGTTCCGGTATCAACCGTGTGGCAGAGGTTGCCTGGCAGGTGAATGAAAATACCGAAAATATCGGTGCCCGCCGTCTGCATACTGTGATGGAGCGTTTGCTGGAAGAAGTCTCTTTCGGTGCGGCGGATCTGGCGGCTACCGGTGAGGCAGTGGTGATCGATGCTGAGTATGTGAACCAGCATCTGGGTGCACTGGTTCAGAATGAAGATCTGAGTCGTTATATCCTGTAATCCAGCTCGATTGATCACTTTGCCATGCCCGCCTTCGGTATTAACCGAAGGCGGGCATTATTTTAGGCCGGTGTTTTAGATTTAACCTTGGGTATTTCCACTGAAAGCGTAGCGACCTGTATGCGGGACTTACGCTTTTGGATGGCGATACGTATCAATGCAATAAATACTGACAACATTCCGCCCAGCATCAGACCTACCGCAATTACCATCTTTTTGTTGGGCTTTTCAGGTGTGAAAGGAACACGGGCGTGTTGCTCAATGCGAACAGGTGCTGAATTGGAGAAATCCGGTTTGATACCGTCTAGCTGTTGAAACCGGTAGAATTTTTCAGCCACGCCGGGAATCAAGGGGGTATTGCTGTTGGATTGCCCTGTACGAGTAATGCTGCGGTAGTGGTTGAGTGTGGATTGAGTCTGAGCCAGTTCTGCGCGGAGTGTATCGGTACCGAGCAGAAAGAGGTATTGCGGGCTGTCATTACCTGAAATGTTGTTCAATTGTGGCTTGGTGATGCTACCGGCTTCGGCCATGGCAATTGCCTGCTTCAGTTGATTCTGTCGGTTCAGGTTGGTGTTGATATAGCGCTGCTCGATCACCTGGATGTCGTTCATTAATGTGATTTTCTCACGGTTCAGTTCTGCTGTGATGGCCTGCTCTTCATCTTCAATGACCTTTTGTGTGGCAAGGGGTATCAGGTAGTCATTGATAATGGTGGCAGCCATCGCCGGGTCATGGCTTGTCAGAGTGACACTGATGCGAGGGACGTCTGATTTTATCAGCTTAATCTTGATGTTATTGCGCAACTCGTCGTAAAGCGCTGCAGTGTTTTGTTCGCCCAGGCTGTTAGCACCAGAACGCATTTGGACATAGTTGCTATCCCTGAAAACTGCTTCGATTGTGTCTGCGGACGTCAGCGCCTTGTAGAAGAGCTTGAAACTTTTTTCTGGTGTCAGGCTGTCGTCTTCCAGGTAGACCGCGTAGATGTTGTGGGTGGGTTGTATCTGCTGACTTGAACTATTTTGATCGGATTGCTCTTGTTGTGTTCCGGAAATGGTGTAAGAGGGAGTTTGAGAGGCGCTGAATCGATTAATGGGCGCTAATGCCGCTGCACTGGTCTCGGAGATGATAGCCTCACTTTTATAGGTAGGAGGAATCATGAAGGCTGCGGCGGTGGCTATTAGTGTGATGACGGCGGTGATGCTGATAATCATCCATTTTTGCTGCCACAGGTTCTCAGCCAGCTCAAACAGATCAATTTCATCATCATGAACAGGGTATGGGGGATGTGACATCGCTACTTCCAGGGTTGTAGTTAGTGTATAAGGGAGTGCTTGATGGTGATTAGTATGTCATAGCCTGCTAAAGATGATACAGGGCTATGGGATTCATTTTGTGTGTCGGTTGGTTTTATCAAGGTCGTTGTTTTATGGCAGAAATGCACAGTGTTCCGTCTGATATTCGGCTACGTCGCAAAAGCGGCATTCTTGAATTAGGTTACGCCAGTGGGATGAAGCACGAACTGCCCGCAGAATTTCTGAGGGTTTATAGCCCGTCGGCAGCAGTGCGTGGGCACGGTGCGGGTCAGGAAGTGCTTCAGACAGGTAAAAAGCATGTGCAGCTAACCGGTGTCGAAGCCATTGGCAATTACGCGATTAAGCTGATTTTTGATGATGGCCATGACTCAGGCATTTATACCTGGGAATACCTTTACAACCTGGGCGCTCATTACGAGAGTTACTGGCAGGATTATCTTGAGCGGTTGCATCAGGCAGGGGCTTCGCGTGATCCGGATCTCGGTGTTGTGAAGTTCATGGAGTGATGCGAGTCGCTAGGTGGTGGTACGTATGTCAAGACATTGCCCGGCGGTAACGCTAGAATAAGTCGCCCGATATCCGCACAGTAGTTTTCTGGATGAACCATGACTGACAAACACTCAAAAGAGACCACCCATTTCGGCTATAAAACCGTTGACAGGGATGACAAGCAAAAGCTGGTGGCTGAGGTGTTTCAGTCGGTGGCCGGCAAGTACGACCTGATGAATGACCTGATGTCCATGGGTGTTCACCGGTTGTGGAAGCGTTTCACGATCGAAATGAGTGCGGCCCGTCCCGGTCAGAAGATCCTCGATATTGCCGGTGGTACTGGTGATCTGACGGCCAAATTTGCCAAAATCGTGGGTGATCAGGGACAGGTGGTGCTGGCGGACATCAATGATGCCATGCTTGAGGTGGGGCGCGACAAGCTGACGGATGCCGGTGTCTGTGGCAATGTCGATTATGTTCAGGCCAACGCCGAAGACCTGCCGTTTACGGATAATACGTTTGACTGTATTACCATCGCCTTTGGTCTGCGAAATGTCACTGACAAAGATAAGGCGCTGCGCTCCATGAACCGGGTGCTGAAACCCGGTGGTCGTCTGTTGGTTCTGGAGTTTTCCAGAACGGATAATCAGCTGTTGAGTAAATTGTACGATGCTTATTCCTTTACTGCGTTGCCGTTGATGGGCAAGTTAATTGCCGATGATGCGGAAAGCTATCGTTACCTGGCAGAATCCATTCGCATGCATCCCGATCAGGATACCCTGGAGCAGATGATGAAATCCGCCGGATTCGTCCAGACCGGCTACCACAATATGACCGGTGGCATTGTGGCGCTGCACAAAGGAATCAAGCCATGACCTCGCTGCTGGAAACCATGCCCGGTACCGCCGCACGCATGGCGCTGGAGAAGGGTCTGAAACAGGTGTTGAAGCTGGATCCGGTTACCGCGAGACGCTTTGCCGAACTGAAAGGGCAGGTGTTGCAGGTGGCTGCTACGTCCCCTGTTGTGGATATCTGGCTCGTGTTTACTGAAGAAGGCATAGAGCTCCGCGCCTGTCATGAGTCTGAGGTGGATTGTGTGATTCGTGGAACCGCACCGGCTCTGGCGCGACTGGCAGTCAGTGATGAGCCTATGGCGACCCTGTTTAACGAGGGCATTACCCTGACCGGCAATTCGGATCTGCTGTTAACGGTTTCAACCATCGTCAAGCACAGTGAGTTTGACTGGGAAGCGTTGTTGGCCCGTTACAGTGGTGGTATTGCCGCGCACGCCGTGGGGCAGGTCAGCCGTGTGAGTGCAGCCCTGTTTGGCGATATGGCGGCCACGGCACGTCTGAACCTGTCAGAATACCTGCAGGAAGAGCTTCGCGTGTTGCCGCCGAAGAATGAAGTCAGTGCGTTCCGGGATGATCTGGATACGCTGCGACTGGCTGCCGACCGGTTGCAGGCACGAGTGGATCGTCTGACGGCAAAGACGCAACAGCAGACACAGGATGCCTGATCGGTGCAGCAGGTTTTTCGATTTATCAAGATAGTTTCCGTGGTGGCGCGTTATCGTCTGGATAACCTGGTTGATAGCGAGCCCTTACCCTTTTATATCCGCTGGTTCCTCAAGCTACTCCCCTGGCGTTTTATTCCCAGTCGACTTTCTCGCGGAGAACGACTGCGGCTGGCACTGATCGAGCTGGGGCCTATCTTCGTCAAGTTTGGCCAGATTCTTTCTACGCGTCGGGATTTGCTGCCGAATGATATCGGTGATGAGCTGGCGAAATTACAGGATCGTGTACCACCTTTTTCCGGAGAAGTCGCAGAAGCGATTATCCGGAAAAGTCTTGGACGACCGCCTTCCGAATTATTTGCCACTTTTAATCGCGAACCGATGGCATCGGCGTCGGTTGCCCAGGTGCACGAAGCGACACTGCACAGCGGTGATTCAGTCGTCGTCAAAGTCATCCGTCCGGGTATTGAGAAAACTATCCGTCAGGATATGTCGCTGCTATTCCTGCTGGCGCATATTCTGGTGCGAATATCCAGTGATGGGCGACGGCTGCGTCCGGTGGAAGTTGTCGCGGATTATGAAAAAACCATTTTCGATGAACTGAATCTTCAGCGTGAGGCAGCCAATGCTTCTCAGTTGCGTCGTAATTTCCTGGGTTCACCTTCGCTGTATATCCCCCGGGTGTATTGGGATTATTGCAGTCAGAAAGTGATGGTGATGGAACGCATTTATGGCGTGCCCGTGACTGATCTTTCTGCGCTGAAAGCGCAGGGCACCAATATGAAAAAACTGGCGGAGCGGGGTGTGGAAGTTTTCTTCACCCAGGTATTCCGTGACAGTTTCTTTCATGCCGATATGCATCCCGGGAATATCTTT
Organism: Kistimonas scapharcae; assembly: GCF_039540975.1. Taxonomy (NCBI): domain Bacteria; kingdom Pseudomonadati; phylum Pseudomonadota; class Gammaproteobacteria; order Oceanospirillales; family Endozoicomonadaceae; genus Kistimonas; species Kistimonas scapharcae. The sequence continues at coordinate 53,847 of NZ_BAABFL010000074.1, read as the reverse complement.
GTCTCCTATGAGCATCCGGAAGATCCACAGTATATCGGTGTGGATTGTGGCATTGTCGGTTCGCTCACCCCTGAGGATTTGAGCTATCTTGCCCGCAACCTGCTGGCGTTTTTTCATCGGGATTACCGGATGGTGGCACAGCTGCATATTGATTCCGGCTGGGTGCCCCGTGAAACCGTGGTTAATGAGCTGGAAGCGGCCATTCGTACAGTCTGTGAGCCTATTTTTGAAAAACCGCTGGCGGAAATTTCCTTTGGGCAGGTGTTGATGAATCTGTTTTCCACCGCGCGCCGCTTCAATATGGAAGTGCAGCCGCAGCTGGTGTTATTGCAGAAAACGTTGCTGAATATCGAAGGATTGGGGCGACAGCTTTATCCCCAGTTGGATCTGTGGGCCACGGCGCAACCTTTCCTTGAGCAGTGGATGAAAGAACGAGTCGCGCCTCGCGGTGTGTTGCGTCGTCTTAATGAACAGATGCCGCAACTGATCGAGCAGGCGCCTATGGTGGCCCATCAGGTGGTGCGTGATCTGCACGAATTGCGGGACCAGCAGGAACGCATGCTGAGTCAGCGGCCGTCGCCTCTGCAGGATGGCTGGTCGCGGACATTGGGTGCCGGATTGCTGTTACTGGCCATAACGGCCTGGATCCAGCCGTCTTGGGTGGCAGCCATTCGTTGGGAGCCCGTGCTGCTGGGGGTTGCCGGCATCTATTTGTTGAAACCGGGAAGAAGAAGAGAACGGTAATGATGAATCCTGCATGGTTGGACGCGGTTTGCTGGAATGAAGATGGGCTGGTGCCGGCCATAGCACAGGATGCGGTAACGGGGCGCGTCCTGATGATGGCGTGGATGAACCCTGAAGCGCTGGAGCTGAGCGTACAGGAGAAGCGGGCAGTGTACTGGTCCCGGTCGCGCCAGTCCCTGTGGCGAAAAGGCGAATCATCCGGCCATGTTCAGCAGCTGGAAGATATTCAGCTGGATTGTGATGGCGATACGTTGCTGCTGAAAGTGAAGCAGCTTGGTGGCATTGCCTGCCATACAGGGCGTGAGTCCTGTTTCTACCGGTCCCTGTCGGAAGGGGGTTGGCATCAGACAGAACCGGTTCTGCAGTCACCGGAACAGATTTACGGCAAACCGTCACAGTAAGGAGTAGGTGGGGATGAGTGACATTCTGGAACAGTTGGCAGAAGTACTGGCACAACGTCGGCAGGCGTCACCGGACAGCTCCTATGTGGCAAGCCTGCATGATAAGGGCTTGAACAAAATATTGGAGAAAGTGGGCGAAGAAGCCACTGAGACGATTATTGCGGCTAAGGATGTCTCCGACGAAGCATCCGCAAAAGCGCTGCTTGCAGAGACCGCAGACCTCTGGTTTCATTGCATGGTGATGTTGTCGCATCTGGGACTCAGTCATGAAGCTGTACTGGCAGAGTTGGGGCGACGTTTCGGCTTGTCCGGTCTTGAAGAGAAGGCGGCCAGGAATCAGTAGTTACCGGTTTGCCCGGTATGGAACAGGAAGTGAATGCTATGAGTGACTGTATCTTTTGCAAAATCTGCGACGGTACGATTCCAGCTGATATTGTCTATGAAGATGAGCACTGTCTGGCGTTTCGTGACATACAGCCGAAGGCACCGGTTCACTTACTTGTCATTCCACGTAAACACGTGGCAAGCCTGGACGACCTCTCTGACGCGGATCGTGAGCTGGCTGGTCATATGCTGTTGACTATTCCGCGCATTGCTCGTCAGCAAGGGCTTGAAGGCGGCTATCGCACTGTGGCGAACACCGGTAAAGGTGGTGGTCAGGAAGTTTTTCATCTCCACTTCCACATTCTGGGTGGTGGAACACCGAAGCCTCTGTAAAGGGGGCTGTGATTATTTGATCAGGGCCGGTAAGGCCGCTAAAGGAAGTGTTTATGGGTTTGGGTGGAATCAGTATCTGGCAGTTGTTGATCGTACTGCTGATTGTGGTGATGTTGTTCGGCACCAAGCGGCTGCGCAATATCGGTGGTGATCTTGGGAGCGCTGTGAAAGGCTTCAAAAAAGCCCTGAACAGCGATGAGGCTGATGCCAAGGCAGACACGTCGGCCGATGAGAAGCGTCATCTGGAACAGGATGCGACCTTTGCAGCGCAGGATGACAAGTCCGGAGAGAAAAAATCCCGGGAAAAACAGTCGTAACCAGGTAGCTGATTGTGTTCGATATTGGCTTTCTTGAGTTGTTGGTCATCGCCGTGATTGCCCTGATCGTACTGGGTCCGGAACGGTTACCGGTGGCCATCAAGGTGGTCGCTGTCTGGATCGGCAGGTTGCGTCGGAGTTTTCAGTCGATTCGTCAGGAGATTGAGAAAGAGATCAATGCTGACGAGATTCGGCGTGAAATCCATAATGAATCAGTGATGGCTGAGCTGAAAAAGACCCGGGACAGTCTGCAGAATGAGGTGGACGGCCTGAATCAGCAGATTGATGCGGAATCTTCTCCATCATCCGAACATCGGCAGACGGTGCCAAACAGTACGCCGGGACAGGCGAGCAGCGGTAGCAGTAAGACAGACCCATGACCAAATCTTCCTCAACGGATAAGGAACAGCCGCTGGTACAGCACCTGCTGGAGCTACGCACTCGCCTGTTAAAAGGCTTTGGCGTCATCCTGGTGATTTTTCTCAGCCTGTTTTATTTCGCTAACGATATCTATGTTTTCGTCTCTGAGCCGCTGAGAGTGTATTTGCCGGAAGGCGCGAGCATGATAGCGACGGATGTTGCGTCGCCTTTCCTGACACCCTTTAAACTGACGTTGGTGGTGGCGGTATTCCTGTCGATCCCCTTTCTGTTGCACCAGGCGTGGGCGTTTATCTCGCCGGGGCTTTATCGGCATGAAAAGCGTATAGCGATTCCGCTGTTATGCGCTAGTGTTCTGCTGTTTTATGCGGGCGTGGCATTCGCATACTTTGTGGTATTCCCATTGGTGTTTGGTTTCTTCACCAGTGTCGGGCCCGAAGGTGTCGCGATCATGACCGATATCAATCGGTATCTCGACTTTGTCCTGAAGATGTTTTTTGCTTTCGGACTGGCGTTTGAGATTCCCATTGCAACGGTGTTGCTGGTATGGTCCGGCGTCGCGGATGTTCAGTCACTGAAGGCAAAACGCCCTTATGTTGTGGTGATATGCTTTGTGTTTGGTATGTTGCTGACACCGCCCGATGTCATTTCCCAGTCACTGCTGGCAGTTCCAATGTGGCTGCTGTTTGAGGTGGGAATATTGTTTTCCGGCCTGGTTCAGCGCCGTGATGATACCTCCGATCAACAGCCTCAGGGTTGAGGCTGTTCCTCCTTCTTCTGCCAAATTCTCTATTGTATGAATCTGTTATTACTGGAAGAGAGCGATTTCGTCTCGGACGCCCGGGTTGTAATCAGTGGGCGTCGTTTATCTCACGTGACGGATATTCACCAGGCTAGCATTGGCGATACCCTGCGGGTAGGGCGCGTTAATGGCTTGATGGGAGCAGGCGTGATTCAGGTGCTGGATACCCACCAGATGGTGCTGGATGTCACGTTGACGGAAACACCTCCGGTGTCTTTGCCGTTAACGGTTCTGCTGTCTCTCCCTCGCCCGAAAATGCTCAAGCGCAGCTTGCAGACTATGACAGCCATGGGCGTCAAGCGCATCGTCTTGATGAACAGTTACCGGGTAGAAAAAAGTTTCTGGCAATCGCCATGGTTGGCAGAAAATAAATTACGGGAGCAGCTGGTGCTGGGGTTGGAGCAGGCGCGGGATACCCTGCTACCTGAAGTTGTCTTTGAAAAACGTTTCAAACCGTTTGTCGAAGATCGTCTGCCTGCGATGCTGCAGGGAAAACGGGGGCTGGTTGCGCATCCCGGTGATAGCGGGCGTTATTGCCCACGACAGTTAACGGAAGAAATTGTCCTCGCCATCGGGCCTGAAGGTGGCTTTATTCCCTACGAGGTGGAAAAGCTGGAAGCGTGTGGCTTTGAGCGTATCCATCTGGGGTCACGAATTCTGCGAGTAGAGAATGCCATTCCAGTACTGATCAGCAAGTTGTTTGACTGACTTGGGAGCTATCTGTGAAGAGTGTCTCAAGCTGCTGGCGATGATGTCGAACAGAGGCTGTGTGACATCATCCGAACCATGGATGTTATTAGAGGGTAAATCCTTAGCCTATCTCCAGTGGATCAACATCCACAGACCAGCGGATTTTTCTGCCCAGCGGTGATGATTCCATCGCAGGAACCAGATGGTTGAGGAGTGTATGAAGTGGTCCGCGACTGACGCCCTGAAGAAACAGTTGCATGCGATAACGGCCCTGACGTTTTTCCATCGCTGCAGGCATGGGGCCCAAAACTTTTACACCCATCGGTCCCGCGAGATTCTGTGTTTGGATTATCTGTTGCGCATGGCTGGCAACAGTTTCCAGAAATTGATGGGCATCGTTCGCATGGGTTGCTTCTGCCGTTAATAGCGCCATATAGCCGAATGGCGGCAGACTGATGGATTGACGCTGAACGAGCAGACTTTCCGCAAACGCATCGTAGCCTTGGGTAACCAATTGCTGCAGTTGCTGATTTTCCGGGAACTGGGTCTGAATGATAACGTGCCCTGGTCGTGTGCTTCGTCCAGCGCGTCCGGCAACCTGCAGCAGGAGTTGGCCCACTTTTTCCGGACCACGGAAGTCTGCACTGAAAAAACCGCTGTCAGCATTCAGGATGACGACCAGCGTGACTTTGGGAAAGTGATGCCCCTTCGCCAGCATCTGGGTGCCTACCAGAATGGCGGGTTCGCCCTTGTGGATAATAGTGAGCATATCGCTGAGTGCCGTTTTGCGACGTGTACTGTCCCGGTCAATGCGGAGCACTTTGGTATTACGAAACTGTCTGGCCAGCACTTCTTCTGAACGTTCTGTTCCCTGGCCGACAGGTGCCAGATGGCGGCTATTGCAATGGGGGCATTGCAGAGGGATGGGGCGCTGCAGATCACAGTGATGGCAATGCAGATGAGGTGGTGTGCGGTGCAGGGTCAGATGTGCATCGCACTGTGGACAATCCATCAAATGGCCACATTCATTGCACGACAATGTTGGCGCATAACCCCGTTGATTCAGAAAGACCAGTGCCTGCTCGCCACGTTGCAGGGTTTGATGGATGGCCTGTTCGACGGTTTCACTCAGCCCCGCGTTCAGCTGTTTTCCTCGGATATCCACAAGTTCCAGATAGGGTGGTTTGGCGTTGCCAGCCCGCTGGTTCAGCTTCTGATAGCGGTAGCGATGGTTTTTGGCATTGTGAAGTGATTCCAGTGACGGTGTGGCACTGCCTAACACGACAGGAACATCCCGCAGTTTTCCACGGTAAATGGCAAGATCCCGGGCTGAGTAACGGATGCTGTCCTGCTGCTTATAGGAGAGGTCATGCTCTTCATCGACGATGATAAGCCCAAGATAAGGCATGGGCGTGAATATGCTGGACCGGGTGCCAATGATAATGCCGGCTTCCCCATGAAAGGCGGATAGCCAGCCATTCAAACGTTCTCTGTCGTTCAGTCCTGAGTGCAGAACGGTAACCGGAACATTAAAACGGTTGCGGAATCGCTCCAGTGTTTGAGGTGTCAGTCCGATTTCGGGTACCAGCACCAGCGCCTGTTGCTGTTGCTTCAGCGTGTTATGAATGGCCTGCAGATAGACTTCGGTTTTTCCGCTGCCGGTGACGCCATGCAGTAGTGTGGTACTGAACCGGTTGGCATCACAGGTAATGGCTTCCAGTGCCTGCTGCTGTTCATGGTTCAATACCAGTTCAGACGTTTTCAGTATCGGGTCATAACTGTGGAAGGGGCGCTTTTCTGGTATATGGGAATAGGATTCCGTCAGACCTTTCTCGGCCAGCTTTTTCAGCATGGCGGTTTCCGCTCCCAATGCCTTGAGGGCGACTTCGGTTGCACCTGTGGGGTGTGTCTTTACGATTTCCCATGTCGCTTGCTGGCGGGGAGCACGATTGAGTTTCCCGAGAATGGCTGGATCGATATCGGACGCTGGTCGCCAACAGGTGTGTGCTTCCTTGCTGAGGTCATAACCCTGCCTGAGCATGACCGGTAATGCCTGGCTCAGTGTGTCGCCGAGGGAGTACTGGTAATAGGTGGCCGCCCATCGACACAGTTGAAGAATGTCATCCGTTATTACAGCTTCCTGATCGAGAGGAACGTCTGCGCGCTTCAGTTTTTCGATAGGAAAATCACTGTGGGTGGCGGTGTCGATCAGGATGCCTGTCACCTTGCGTCGGCCAAACGGAACTGTCAGCCGCATGCCGGGTCTTACTAGTGACAGATCACCGTTCTCCGGTGGCAGATAATCGAACAATCGCCGCAGGGTAACCGGCAGGGCAATCCTGAGAATCAGGGGAGAGTCGTTAGAAGTGGTTGACATGGTTTCGGTAAATCGCGTTCCGGCAGGCCCTTAATTGCAAAAAATGGTAACAGATTGCCGGTTCAACTGTCTTTGCTTGGCGTTTGCTCTCTGGTAGTATTCGCGCTCTTCCGGACAGGATCCGGCGATTCCCCGTGGATGGCCGGACCTGAAACCTGCATGCGGTGCCTGTTGATCAACACATTAACGGGTGGCGGCATGCCGAAACACAGAGGTGAGCTCACATGAAACAGGATATCCATCCTCAGTACGAAGAAATTACCGCTACCTGCAGCTGCGGCAACGAAATCAAGGTTCGTTCCACCCTGTGCAAGGACCTGCAGCTGGACGTATGCTCCAAGTGCCATCCGTTCTACACCGGCACTCAGAAGGTGATGGATACCGGCGGCCGTATCGAACGCTTCCAGCAGCGTTTCGGCAAGCTCAGCACCCGTCGCTGAGTTTTCGGACTCTGTCAAAAAAGGCGCCCTTACCGGCGCCTTTTTTGTTTCTGATACGTATTATCCTGCAGAAAAACACTTTCGGAATGGACTTACCTGCTTGCCAAATCCCCTGAAATGGCCGTCATTGCGGTTGTTCACCATTTCCCTTTCCTATATTCTCATGGCTCCGCGCAGGTACAACAACATCGGAAAAAAATACAATGGCTGAGGACATGAAGCAAGCCGCTCTTGACTATCACGCAAACCCCAAACCCGGCAAAATCAGTATTGAGCTGACCACGTCGGCTGAAACCGCACGTGATCTGGCACTGGCCTACAGTCCCGGCGTTGCCGAGCCGGTCAGAGAAATCGCCAAAGATCCCGAAAACGCCTACAAATACACCGCAAAAGGCAACCTGGTTGCTGTTATCAGTAACGGTTCCGCCATTCTTGGCCTGGGCAATCTGGGCGCACTGGCCAGTAAACCTGTTATGGAAGGCAAGGCGCTGCTGTTCAAGCGATTTGCCGGTGTTGATTCCATCGATATCGAAGTTGAATCAGAAAGTCCCCAAGCCTTTATTGATACGGTCAAGCGTATTGCTAACACGTTTGGCGGTATTAACCTCGAAGATATCAAGGCGCCTGAATGCTTTGAGATTGAGCGTGCACTGATTGAGCAGTGTGAAATTCCCATTTTTCATGATGACCAGCACGGTACAGCGATTGTGACTGTAGCAGGTATGCTGAATGCCCTTGAGCTGGCAGGTAAGGACATCGCTTCCGCCAAGCTGGTCTGCCTGGGCGCCGGTGCAGCCGCTATTGCCTGTACCAAACTGTTGATCAGCTGTGGTGTGAAACCTGAAAATGTCAGCATGCTCGACAGCAAAGGTGTTATCCATTCTGGCCGTACTGACCTGAATGAATACAAGGCGGCCTTTGCCATTGATACGGATAACCGGACCCTTGATGACGCTATCGAAGGTGCGGATGCATTCCTGGGGCTTTCTGGTCCTAACCTGCTGTCAGCGGAACAGCTGCTGAAGATGGCTGAAAACCCGATTGTTTTCGCCTGCTCTAACCCAGATCCGGAAATTAACCCGGATGTGGCCCGTGAGGTTCGCCCTGATGTCATCATGGCAACCGGCCGCTCTGATTTTCCGAACCAGGTGAATAATGTTCTGGGCTTCCCCTTCATTTTCCGAGGTGCACTGGATGTTCGCGCCAAGGCGATCAATGAAGAGATGAAGATTGCAGCGGCCCACGCTATCCGTGAACTGGCGAAAGAGCCTGTTCCCCAGGAAGTGCTCGATGCTTACGGTGCTGATGCGCTGGAGTTTGGTACAGAGTACATCATTCCCAAGCCAATGGATGTGCGTCTTCTGGGTGTGGTTGCAGCCGCTGTGGCCAAGGCTGCAGTCGATACCGGCGTCGCTCAGCTGCCTTATCCGGCCAACTATCCGCTAAAGAGTGTTGACGATATCTGATCGTTGATATCGGACTGACTCTCACCAACAAAAAAACCCGCTTAGCGGGTTTTTTTGTTGTCTGGTATCCCTGCAGTTTTAGAAAATTTCGTCAGGATTGAAGGTTTCAGTCTCCAGGGTCGGCATCTGCTCATCAGAGAAGTCGGCCTTTGGCGCCTTTTCTGTGCGGAATATTTCAAAAATGGCATTCGGGTCGTCAGGGCGTGCCGGCTTGCCGGTTTCCGGATTGATCTTGATGGTCGTGATGCCTGCTGGTTGTGGCAGGTAGGACTCTGGTACGTCTTTCAGTGCCGTACGCATGAATTCAACCCACATTGGCAGTGCGGCATTGGCGCCGTATTCCCAGCGTCCCAGTGGTCGTGGTTGATCAAATCCTAGCCAGACGGTGGCCAGAAGGTCAGGATTGTAACCCGCAAACCAGACGTCTTTCTGGTCGTTGGTCGTCCCTGTCTTGCCGGCCAGATCGTCACGCGTGAGTGCCAGGGCGCGGCGTCCCGTCCCCTTACGAATGACATCCTGCATAATGCTGTTGATGATGTAGTTGACCCGCTCACCCATCACCCGTTCCGCGTAGTTGATGGTGAACGGGGCGCTGGTAGGCAATGCTGACATCAGCGCAAAATCATTGATAGTACTGGCAATACTCGGCGACAAGGTTTCGTTAGGCATCAGATCACTGATAGCCTGCTCTGCATCGGGCTGGCTCTTGTGAATGTCGGCACAGTCCCGGCAGGCCGTCGGAGGATTGGCCTGGAAGACCGTTTTTTCGAGTCGGTCGATTCGCTGGATCAAATGGGGCTCTACCCGGAAGCCGCCATTGGCAAGAATGGCATAGCTGGTTGTTAGTTCCAGGGGCGTGAGGTCGGCACTTCCCAGTGACAGCGAAAGGTTGCGGGGTAATTTATCTCGTGGAAGTCCCAGCTTTTCCATGTAGTCAATGGTGCGTTGGATGCCAGTGCGTTGCAGTACACGTATAGAGACCAGATTGCGGGAGCGATACAGACCCTTTCGCAGGCGAGTGGGACCATAGAATTTCATGTTGTCATTCTGTGGCCGCCAATGGCTTTCGAGTTTGTCATCACTGAAGACGATGGGGGCATCATTGATGAGTGTCGCAGCGGTCATGCCATTGGCAATGGCGGCACTGTAGACAAAGGGCTTGAAGGCGGAGCCAGCCTGACGACTGGCCTGAGTAACCCGGTTGTATTTACTGTCGTAGAAGTTGAAGCCGCCAACCAGAGCCTCAATTGCACCGTTTTTGGGTGAGATGGCGACCAGGGCCGCTTGGACATCAGGGATCTGGCTGAGTCGGTAGCTTCCATCCGGCTGTTGTCTGACGCGGATGAGGTCGCCCACAGCCAGGATGTCTTCCGGTTTCTTGGGTTTGGGGCCTTGACGGTTGACTGTGATGTAGGGGCGAGCCCATTCGATGCCTGTCCAGGGGAGTTGAGCTGTCTCGCCTTTCTTGAACAGAATTTCGGTGGAATCACCATTAAAGGCGGTGACGATGGCAGGTTTAAGCTGTCCAATACGGCCAGTGCTCATGAGTGCCTGGTGCCAGTTGTCTGGTGAGTCGCCCAACTGGGCTTCAGGGCCTCGGTAGCCGTGGCGCTCATCATAGGCCTGGATGCCGTTGTCGATGGCTTTATTGGCTGCTACCTGATTGTTGCTGTTAACGGTGGTATAAATTTCATAGCCGTCTGTATAGGCTTCCTGCCCAAATTGCTCCACGATTTCCTGACGAACCATCTCTGCGACATACGGTGCCTCCAGTTCAATGGGGAGGCCGTGATATTGCGCCGTGACAGGTTGCTCGATAGCCGACTGCATATCTGCCTGGGTGATGTAACCCAGGTCGTACATACGGGACAGTATCCAGTCTCTCCGAATCAGGGCGCGACGGGGATTGGCAAGTGGGTTGTAACGGGATGGCGCTTTGGGCAGGCCGGCAATCATGGCCATCTCGGCCAGAGTCAGTTCACGGGAGGGTTTTCCGTAATACACTTGTGCAGCCGCTTCTACGCCATAGGCTCTGTTGCCTAGATAAATTTTGTTCAGATACAGCTCAAGAATCTCGTTTTTGCTCAGCTTTCTTTCGATTTCCAGTGCCAACAGGATTTCATTGAACTTGCGGGAGAATACACGCTCATGGCTGAGAAATAAGTTTTTGGCAACCTGCATGGTGATGGTACTTCCGCCTGACTGGATCTTGCCGGTGGAAACCAGCTGGACGGTGGCGCGTAGGAGGCCCATGACATCGACGCCATTGTGGGAGTAGAAGCGGTCATCCTCCGCAGCCAGAAACGCTTTGATCAGTGGTCTTGGCAGGTCCTCATACTGGATGGGACTTCGGCGTTTTTCGCCGAACTCGGCAATCAGTTTGTTGTCTGCCGAAAATACCCGTAGAGGGGTTTGCAGGCGGATGTCTCTCAGGCTGTCGACCGAAGGGAGCGCCGGACTCAGATAGAGAAAGACGCTGGCGGAAATGAGTAGTGCACCACAAAATGCAGCAATGCCGCACCATAAGCCAAATTTCGCCAGTTTTACCGCTGTCTTCATAATTTCTTCAGTTAAATTAAAGAGTTACGCTTCTGTTGAGCGTCATTTAGCGTGAAAGAGTGGCCATTATAAGCCCGTGACGCCCCGATAGCACAATTGCGCTCATGTGCTGTCTGTTATTTAATGAAAAAGGTAACATAAGATAATGATATAAAAAGATATACTAACACTTACGGGATAAAAACAGTGCTGGGGCTGCTGAATAAGAAATCGAACTCCCTGCTGGGGATTGATATCAGTTCCACATCCGTGAAGTTACTGGAGCTGAGCCGGGGCAGCAAACAGTACAAGGTTGAGGCCTACGCTGTGGAGCCTCTAGCGCCGAATGCGGTTGTCGACAAAAACATTAACGATCTTGACGCTGTCGGTGAGGCGATCAAGAAACTCGTGTCCAAATCCCGAACCTCGCTCAAAAATGCGGCGGTCGCCGTTTCCGGTGCGGCTGTTATCACCAAAACTATCGATATGGACGCCAGCCTGAATGATGATGACATGGAAAGTCAGATCATGGTTGAGGCGGATCAGTATATTCCTTACCCGCTTGATGAAGTCGCAATTGATTTTGAAGTACAGGGGACGCACGAGAATAATCCGGGAACCGCTGAAGTTCTGATTGCCGCCTGCCGTCGGGAAAATGTTGAGATGCGTGAGGCGGTGCTCGATCTGGCGAGCCTAGCGGCCAAAGTCGTTGATATTGAAGCCTATGCTATGGAACGAGCTTTTGAAATGGTTTTGCCCCAGCTCAATGTCGATGCGGCTGATCCCACCGTTGCGGTAATGGATATTGGCGCGACTATGGCGACACTGAGTGTGTTGCAGGACGGCAAAACAATTTATACCCGCGAACAGATGTTTGGTGGTCGGCAGCTGACTGAAGAGATTCAGCGTCGTTATGGGTTGAGCGCTGAAGAGGCCGGTTTGGCCAAGAAAACGAACGATTTGCCCGATGATTATGGTCCAGAGGTGCTGGAACCTTTCAAGGACGCGGTGGTGCAACAGGTTTCACGCAGTCTTCAGTTTTTTTATTCAGCCAGCCACTATAACGACGTTGACTGTATCGTGCTTGCCGGCGGTACGGCTTCTACGACGGGGCTGGCTCAGTTGATTGAAGAAAAGATTGGTACGCCTTGTGTCGTGGCTAACCCGTTTGCCGATATGGCTGTTGCCAGTCGTGTGAATGCCAGTGCGCTGACCAATGATGCCCCGGCGATGATGATCGCATGCGGGTTGGCCATGAGGAGCTTCGACTGATGGCAAAGATTAACCTGTTGCCCTGGCGAGAGGAGCTTCGCCAGGAACGGAAACAGCGTTTTCTCATCATGCTGGGGGCATCCGCTGTTGCGTCGCTCGTCCTCGTGTTCTTTATGGGGACTTATATTGATGGTCAGGTTGATACTCAGCGTTCAAGAAATCAATTTGTTCAGAAGGAAATCAACGGGCTGAATTCGCGCATTGCGGAAATAAAAAACCTCAAGAAACGCCGTGAAGAGTTGCTGGAGCGGATGGGGGTTATTCAGAGCTTACAAGGTAATCGACCTGTTATTGTTCGAGTGTTTGATGAGCTGGTTCGTGTGGCGCCGGATGGCGTGTATTTCACGTTTCTGGATATGCGGGGCAACAACATCACAATAAAGGGAATAGCGGAATCTAATAACCGTATTTCAGCCCTGATGCGACAGTTTGACGAGTCTGAATGGTTTGACGGTCCGAATCTGACGGCGGTTAAGGCCTTGGGGGATGGACGTGGTAGTAGTTTTGATCTCACCGTATTACAGGTGACCCCCAAGCGGGAGGATGAGTCATGAGCCTTGGTGATTCATTACAGAAACTCAACGAATTTGATATCAATGACCTGGACTTTGAGAACGTCGGTTCATGGCCACCGGTTGTCAAGATTATTGCTTGTGTGTTGGTTTTTGTTGCCGTGATAGGTATTGGTTATCCCCTCTATCTGAGCGATATGCAGAGTACCTTGGATCAGGTGGTACGGAAGGAGCGTCAGTTGCGCGAGGAGTTCCAGACCAAAGCGTTTCAGGCAGCCAATGTGGAATCCTATAAGCAGCAGATGGTGGAGATGGAGACATCGTTTGGTGCTTTGCTCAGGCAGTTACCCAGTGATACTGAGGTACCTGGCTTGTTGGAAGACATTACTTATCTGGGTGTTGGGTCAGGATTGGAGTTTAACTTTATCAATCTCCAGCCTGAGGTGGTGAATGCGTTCTATATTGAGTTACCGATCAGTATCAGTGTGAAAGGGGGGTACCATGATATTGGCAGCTTCGTCAGTGGTGTGGCTAACCTCCCCAGAATCGTTACTTTACATGACTTCAAGCTGACCCCAGGTAGTTCTGGGGGAGTACTCACGATGCAGATTCTGGCCAAAACCTATCGTTATAACGATAAGGGGGCACAGTGATGAAGCATACAGTGACGGGTATTGCAGCTATTTTGGGAGCGGTTTTGCTACTCAGTGGTTGTTCCGGTGGCGCGAATCATGATGATTTATCACGATTTATGGACGAGGTCAGGGCAAAGCCCAAGGGGCAGATCAAACCATTGCCAACGTTTACCCCTTATGAAAGTTTCACTTACAGTGCTGGTGGCATGCGAAGCCCTTTTGAGCCACCCATCAAGATTCAGACAATCAAGCAGCGGGTGAACAGTGATATCAAGCCTGATTCAAACCGCGTGAAGCAATTTCTGGAAAATTTTCCGGTTGACAGTTTCTCTATGGTTGGGACTCTCAGCAATAGTGAGGGAATCTGGGGACTTGTTCGCACGGAGGGCAGTGTTTACCGGATTCGGGTGGGTGACTATATTGGCCGGAATCATGGGCGTATTATTGCTATCACTGAGGCGGGTATTCAGCTTCTTGAAATTATACCAAGTGGCCCGGAAAGCTGGGTGGAAAGGCCGAGAACACTGACCTTGACTGAGCAATAACTACGGCCTGCTCAAGACATGCCGATAACAAAAACAGAATTACGAAAATGACAAGTGTGTGGGTAGGGCTGATGAAAATAATACTGGGTTCAGCTGCAAGGGCGGCGGCTCTTTTTCTGATTCTAGGGTTTGGCGGGATGACATCGGCCGTTGCCGCCATCCTTGAGAGTATAGATGCCGCATCCCTGCCGGGGGACAAGGTTGAACTCAAGTTGGAGTTCGATGGTCGTCCTCCTCAAATCAAGGGATATACCATTGAGCAACCCGCTCGGATTGCCATTGACCTGCTTGGCACACTGAGCAATGTACCCAAGTATAATGAAATTGGATTTGCCAATGCCCGAAATGTAGCGGTATTGGAAACAAATGAGCGTACCCGCCTGATCGTTAGTCTTAATAATCCTGCCGGCTATAGCACACGAACTGAGGGTAAAAACCTCTATATCATGATTGGAGATGGTCGTGAGGGAACGGCAGAAAGCTTCCCCGAACCGGAATCCGGTATGGAGGGCGCTAGAGGCCGCTATGGCGTCAAGGAAATCTCTGATATCAACTTTCATCGGGGTGAGGCCGGCGAGGGTAATATTGTGATTACTCTGGCGTCTTCGGATGCAACCATGGATCTGGATGAGACCGGAGGGCGACTTGAACTCTCTTTCCCGGGTGTCAGTCTGCCGGAAGGGTTGAATAATCGTCTTGATGTGGTGGATTTTGCAACACCGGTCAAATTCATTGATGCCAGGGTTCGTGATGGCAATGCGCTTGTTGTGATTGAGCCGGAAGGTGAGTATGACTACCTCGCCTGGCAGGCAGAAAACAAGCTGACGGTGAGTGTTAAGCCTCTAACGAAAGAAGAGTCAGAGGAGCTTAAGAAAGAGCGTTTTGCTTATGAAGGTGAAAAACTTTCATTGAATTTCCAGGATATTGAGGTTCGTTCGGTGTTGCAGCTCATTGCTGACTTCAAAGATTTGAACTTGGTTGCCAGCGATACCGTCGGTGGGAATGTCACCTTGCGCCTCAAGAATGTGCCTTGGGACCAAGCGCTGGATATTGTTTTGAAGTCCAAGGGACTTGATAAGCGTTTGGAAAGCAATGTGTTGACCGTGGCTCCCGCTGAAGAGTTGGCTGCCAGAGAGCGTCAGGAGCTGGAATCCAAGCAGCAGATCAATGAGTTGGCCCCCCTGGTTAGCCAGATTTTACAAATCAATTATGCCAGCGCCGATGAGGTTGCCTCCGTGCTATTGGGTGGTGAAGGTAATCGTACGCTGTCAGATCGGGGGAGTGTTCAGGTCGTCGAGCGCACCAACAGTCTTTTGATTCAGGAAACCCGGGAAAAGCTGGATGCTATTATGGATCTGGTTGAAAAGATTGATGTACCGGTAAAACAGGTTCAGATCGAGGCTCGAATCGTCACTGCTGATACCAGTTTTGAGAAAAATATTGGTGTCAAGTGGAGTGGTAGCAAGGGGCAGGATGGAGACAAAAACAAAATCGACAATATGTTCGTTGACCTGAGTACGGCCGGTTCCAGTGGCTTTACGTGGGGTTTTGTCACCGATAATACGACATTGAGTCTTGAGCTTTCAGCATTGGAGGCTGACGGTGGTGGTGAGGTGATCTCTCAGCCCAAGATTGTCACGTCAGACAAGCAAAAGGCGACGATCAAAAACGGTACAGAGATTCCTTATCAGGAAGCGTCATCCAGTGGTGCTACCAGTACTTCGTTCAAAGAGGCGGTTCTGTCTTTGGAGGTGACGCCTCAGATAACACCCGATGGTCGGGTTATCATGGATATCAAAGTGACAAATGACTCTGTAAAGAGTACAGGGGGGAGCTCCAGCTCTGTGCCCTCAATTGATAAGAACGAAGTGCAGACGAAAGTACTGGTCAATGATGGTGAGACATTGGTTATTGGCGGTATTTTTAATAATATACAGACACAGGGTAAATCAAAGGTTCCACTGTTGGGGGATTTGCCGGGTGTCGGGGCTCTGTTTAGCCGTACAACAAACTCTAATATCAAAAAAGAAGTCTTGATTTTTATTACCCCTAAGATTATTTCTGACACACTAGCGTTACGCTGATGGGTTATATGCAGTCACGGATTATCTATCTGGTGGGGCCGATGGGTGCGGGAAAGAGCACCATCGGTCGCCTGCTTGCCAACGATCTCGGGCTCTCCTTTACTGATACGGATCAGGAGATTGAAGCCCGTTGTGGTGCTGAGATTGCCTGGATTTTTGATGTGGAAGGTGAAGAAGGATTCAGGAAACGTGAAGCTGAGGTACTGAGGGATCTCAGTCAGCAACCCGCGCAGATTATTGCCACGGGCGGCGGGACGGTGATGTATGCTGAGAACCGGAAGATTATCAGTGCCACTGGTTTTGTGGTTTTTCTGGATGCTGCTGTTGATACACTGGTCCGGCGTATGGAAAAGGACAAGAGTCGGCCGTTACTGCAGAAACCAAACCGAGACGAAGTGATCCGAGACCTTTATGCCGAGCGTGAGCCGGTTTATCGTGAGCTGGCCGATGTGGTGGTTTCGACCAGTCGCGGTAATCCCCGTCAGGTGGTGAACAAAATTGTCGATGCCCTGAATCAGTGATTATCGAGGTTGTAGATGAAAACGCTGACTGTTGACCTGGGGGATCGATCCTACCCGATCTATACCGGTTCTGACCTGATTTCCCGCTCTGAATTCTATACGCCTCATATCCGGGGGGGCGATGTTGTCATCGTTACCAATGAAACGGTGGCGCCTCTGTATTTATCACAGGTTCAGCAGGCGCTTTCTGGTTTCAATGTGATTGATGTGGTTCTGCCGGATGGAGAGCAGTGGAAAACGCTGGATACTGTCAATCGCATCTTTGATCATCTTCTGGAAGCGCGCCACACAAGAACCACCACACTGGTTGCATTGGGTGGTGGCGTGGTTGGTGATATGACTGGATTTGCCGCTGCCTGCTACCAGCGGGGAGTCGATTTTATTCAGGTGCCAACAACGTTGTTGTCTCAGGTTGATTCTTCTGTCGGTGGAAAGACCGGTGTGAATCATCCGCTGGGTAAGAACATGATTGGCGCATTCCATCAGCCCAACTGTGTGATTGCGGATATCTCTACGCTGAGCACCTTGCCGGATAATGAGCTATCTGCCGGTTTGGCTGAGGTGATTAAGTACGGTCTGATTTGTGATGGCGAGTTCTATCAATGGCTTCAGGATAACATGGCGGGCCTGCTGGCACGCCAACCGGAGCTGTTGACCGAAGCCGTCATCCGCTCCTGTGAGAACAAGGCCAGGGTGGTTTCAGAGGATGAGAAAGAGTCAGGGCGTCGCGCTATTCTTAATCTTGGGCATACTTTCGGTCATGCCATTGAAACGCATCAGGGCTACGGCAAATGGTTGCATGGTGAAGCTGTGGCGACCGGTATGATTATGGCGGCGGATCTTTCTGCCAGACAGGGCTGGATTGATCGTAATGAGACTCAGCGTCTTGCCGTGTTGCTGGAATCTGCCCGTTTGCCGGTGCGACCGCCATCGGATATGTCTGCGAATGATTTCCTGTCCCTCATGCGGGTCGACAAAAAGGTGTTGGATGGCACGTTGCGACTGGTGTTGTTGCATGCTGTGGGTGATGCAGTGGTTACGTCTGATTTCTCAACGGACTATCTCGATGCAACACTGGCAGAATTTGTCGATTAAATAATCATCTTCCTCCGGCAAGGTTGTAGATTGATTCAGCCTTGCCCCTTTCTTTGGGTCTCACCTCCTTCTAACAAATTGATTCTGGTACGACTTTTCCCGTATTGAAAGCAGGGTTGGTTTGTGGTCTTCCGTCTTGATGTGTAAAATGGCGGCCGTTTGCCCCGACAATGATTGTCTCCGATGGACCTATAAAAAAATCGGATCGGGGCAGCAGACTTCGCGATCACTGGCATGGTAGACGCTTTGAGGGGAGCAGCCACGGCATGCAATTGAGGCCTGCTCATGCCATCGCCAGGCAGCCATTGACGGCTCAGAATGCTATCGGGCGAAGTTTTTGCGGACCATAACAGGGCAAACCGGCAGGGGAATCGCCGGTACCAACACCTGACAGGAACGCAGATTGCCGAATAATGATTACCAGAATTGGCTGATGAGAGTGTGCCTATGAATGCAGGTCTGTATCATCCCGAGCAGTTCAGGGATAACTGTGGTTTCGGGCTCATTGCCCACACCGAAGGCATAAAAAGCCATCATCTTCTCCAGACAGCCATCCAGGCGCTGACCTGTATGACCCACCGTGGCGGTATCGCTGCCGACGGTAAAACCGGGGATGGCTGTGGTCTGTTGATCCAGATACCGGATCACTTCTTCCGAACCATTGTGAATGAACAGCTGGGACTCACCCTGCCGTCGCTGTATGCGATCGGCATGGTGTTCATGAACCGTGATGAGCAGGTTGCACAGGCAACGCGTCAGCGAGTTGAAGAGGAACTGGTCGCTGAAAATATCCGGGTGCTGGGTTGGCGTGATGTGCCGGTCAACAGTGAGTGTCTGGGGCCGATCGCCCTTGAGCAGCTGCCTCGCATCGAGCAGGTGTTTATTGCCCCAGATAACGAACAGGATGAGGTTCAGCTGACGGCATCGCTGTTCATGGCACGACGCCGGATAGAAATCGCACTGGCAGACGATGAAGAATTCTATATCTGCTCACTATCCAGTCAGGTTGTGACCTACAAAGGCCTTATGATGCCGGTAGATCTGCCACAGTTCTATCCGGATCTGGGCGACTCACGCTTTGAAACGGCGATCTGTGTTTTCCATCAGCGATTCTCTACCAACACCATGCCCCGCTGGCCGCTGGCGCAGCCGTTCCGCATGCTGGCCCATAACGGTGAAATCAACACTATCATGGGTAACCGAAACTGGGCTGAAGCCCGGGCCAGCAAGTTCAAGTCGGAATTGTTGCCAGATCTCGAATCTGTCCGGCCGCTGGTGAACCGGACCGGTTCCGATTCCTCCAGCCTGGATAATATGCTGGAAATTCTGGTCACCGGCGGCGTTGATCTTTATCGAGCCATTCGCATGCTGGTGCCGCCGGCCTGGCAGAATGTCGACACAATGGATCCCCAGCTTCGGGCGTTCTACGAATATAACTCCATGCATATGGAACCTTGGGACGGTCCTGCTGGTTTGGTCATCAGCGATGGGCGCTATGCGGTCTGTGCGCTGGATCGGAATGGTTTGCGCCCATCACGCTGGGTTAAGACCAGAAACGGTTATTTAACGGTAGCCTCCGAGATCGGGGTTTATGATTACGAACCCGAGGATGTCATTGCCAAAGGGCGTGTGGGCCCCGGTGAAGTGTTGGCGATTGATACCCAAACCGGTGAGATTCTTGAAGCACATGATATTGATAACCACCTCAAGTCGCGTCAGCCCTATAAGCAATGGCTGAAGAAAAAGGCTTATCGAATCCAGTCAACGTTCATTGAGAATGAACACCGCGTGGAGCATTTTGACAAGGCGGTGCTGAATGAGCACCAGAAAATATTCCAGGTCACCTTTGAGGAGCGTAATCAGATCATTCGTCCCTTGGCGGAGAATGGCCAGGAAGCTGTTGGCTCCATGGGCGACGATACGCCAATGGCGGTCTTGTCCCAGCGGGTGCGTCCTGTATACGACTATTTCCGCCAGCAATTTGCCCAGGTGACGAACCCGCCTATCGACCCACTGCGGGAAGCGATTGTCATGTCGCTTGAAACCTGTCTGGGCGCCGAAAAGAACATGTTTCAGGAAACCCCTGAACACGCTGAGCGGGTGATTCTCAAATCCCCAGTGCTGTCGACCACCAAGTTCCTGAACCTGACCAATGCACACCATGAGGTGGGCAATCTTGAAGTGGCCAGAATTGAGCTGAACTATGATCCGGCGACCGGGCTTGAAGATGCGATTGTGGCGGTCTGTGATGCTGCTGAGCAAGCGGTTCGAGACGGCAAGGTGCTGCTGCAGCTGACAGATCGCTCGATTGAAAAAGGCAGGTTGCCCATCAATCCGGCCATGGCTACAGGTGCAGTCCACCATCGACTGATTCAGGTTGGGTTGCGCAGTGATGCCAACATCATCGTGGAAACTGGCACGGCTCGGGATTCGCACCACTTTGCAGTTCTGATCGGGTTTGGGGCCACGGCCGTTTATCCCTACCTGGCCTACGAAATCATTCATGATCTCATTCAGACCGGTGAGCTGATTGCTGATCCGATTGACGCTTATAAGTCCTACCGGAAAGGGATTGGTAAGGGACTGCTCAAAATTATGTCCAAAATGGGCATTTCCACCATTGCATCCTACCGTGGAGCACAGCTGTTTGAGGCGGTTGGACTGAGTAAACCTGTTGTCGACCTCTGTTTCTGTGGTGTGACCAGTCGTATCAGCGGTGCTGGATTTGTGAATTTCCAGGAAGAGCAGCAGTTATTGGCTGATGACGCCTGGAAAGCCCGGAAACCCATCCAGCAGGGTGGATTACTGAAGTATGTCCACGGTGGTGAATATCACACCTTCAATCCGGATGTGGTGCAGACGATTCAGGCGGCAGTGAAAACCGGTGACCGGGCCAAGTACCGGGATTATGCCGGGATGATCAACCAGCGCCCTGTCGCTGTGATCCGCGACCTGTTTGCCCTGGAGAGTGACAGAAAGCCCATTCCGTTGGATGACGTTGAGCCTGTCGAAGCGATTTTGCGTCGATTTGATTCTGCGGCCATGAGCCTTGGTGCGTTGTCACCCGAAGCCCATGAAGCACTGGCTGAGGCCATGAACCGACTGGGTGGGCGCTCCAACTCGGGTGAAGGTGGTGAAGATCCTGCCCGGTTCGGCACCAATCGTGTCTCTAAGATCAAGCAGATTGCTTCGGGTCGATTCGGTGTAACGCCCCATTATTTGGTGAATGCAGAAGTATTACAGATCAAGGTCGCACAAGGTGCGAAACCAGGTGAAGGTGGCCAACTGCCGGGCGGCAAGGTAAACAGCCTGATTGCCCGCTTGCGGTATTCAGTACCAGGCGTCACGCTGATTTCGCCGCCTCCTCATCATGATATCTATTCCATTGAGGATCTGGCTCAGCTGATCTTTGATCTCAAGCAGGTCAATCCTGAAGCATTGGTCTCCGTAAAACTGGTCTCTGAGCCAGGTGTCGGAACGGTCGCCGCCGGTGTGGCTAAAGCCTATGCGGATCTGATCACGATTTCTGGCTATGACGGCGGT
This sequence comes from Kistimonas scapharcae, assembly GCF_039540975.1. NCBI lineage: Bacteria > Pseudomonadati > Pseudomonadota > Gammaproteobacteria > Oceanospirillales > Endozoicomonadaceae > Kistimonas > Kistimonas scapharcae. The sequence continues at coordinate 32,770 of NZ_BAABFL010000074.1, read as the reverse complement.
ACGGCCGCCAGTCCTTTGACCTCCATCCGCTATGCGGGATCCCCTTGGGAGCTGGGCCTGAGTGAAGCGCAGCAGGCTCTACGTTCCAATGATCTACGCGGCAAGGTGCGGCTGCAGACCGATGGTGGTCTGAAAACCGGCCTGGATGTCATCAAGGCCGCCATGTTGGGCGCGGAAAGCTATGGCTTTGGTACCACGCCGATGGTGGCAATGGGCTGTAAATACCTGCGGATTTGTCATCTGAATAACTGTGCGACCGGTGTGGCGACCCAGAACCAGAACCTGCGGGATGAGCACTTCATCGGTACGGTTGAAATGGTCATGAACTTCTTCACCTTTGTGGCAGAGGAAGTCCGTGAATGGCTGGCAATCCTCGGTTATCGCAGTCTGGAAGAGGTGATTGGACGTACGGATCTGTTAAAAGTGAAGGAAGGGCAGACGTCTAAGCAGTCTCAGCTGGATCTTTCACCGATTTTGGGTAACAGCTATGTCGCGGCAGATAAACCCAATACCTGCCTGCAGGCACGTAACCCGCCCTTTGACCAAGGCGAACTGGCAGAGCGGATGGTCAGCGATATGCTGCCGGCGATTGAAGCCGCGAGTGGTGGTGAGTTCAGTTATACGGTCGGTAACTGTGATCGTTCGATTGGTGCCCGCCTGTCTGGTGAGATTGCACGTCGGCATGGCAATCTCGGCATGTCTGATTCGCCGCTGACGGTTCGCCTGAAGGGGAGTGCCGGGCAGAGTTTTGGTGTCTGGAATGCCGGTGGCTTGAACCTACGCCTTGAAGGCGATGCCAACGATTATGTCGGAAAAGGCATGGCGGGCGGCAAACTGGTTATCTGCCCCCCCCAAGGGAGTGCATTCCCATCGAACGAAAGTACCATTATCGGTAATACCTGTCTTTATGGTGCTACGGGCGGCAAGCTATTCGCTTCTGGTCGTGCCGGCGAGCGGCTGGCGGTGCGTAACTCTGGTGCCCATGTCGTGGTTGAAGGTACCGGTGATCACTGCTGTGAATATATGACCGGTGGGCTGGTGACGGTTCTTGGTAAGACCGGGCACAACTTTGGCGCGGGCATGACCGGTGGTTTCGCCTATGTGCTGGATATGGACCGCCAGTTTGTTGATCGCTACAACCATGAACTGGTCGATATCCACAGGATTGACGCCGAGTCTATGGAAGACCACCAAACTCACCTGCACGGCATTATCGCCGAGTTTGTGGCGGAAACCGGTAGCGAGTGGGGATGCACGCTACTGGAAGACTTTGAAGATTATGTGGGCCGTTTCTGGCTGGTGAAGCCCAAGGCGGCCAGCATGAACAGTCTTCTGGCCACAGTAAGAGGCCGTCCTGAATAACCGTGATCGTCGGGCCGGCTGTCACAGGCAGCCGGTTGAATAAAAAAGGGTGTGAGCAAGCGTTACCCGGGCAATGCGAAGCATAACCAAGAAGATGACAGCTTACGCAACCCGATGCTCATACACCGGAGAAGGACGACAAGTTTCATGAGGTGTATATGGCTGAACGACTGAACAATGACTTCCAGTTTGTGGAAGTCGGCCGTAAGGATCCTGATAAAAAGCCGCTCCGGATTCGCAAGCAGGCGTTTGAGGAAATCTATAAGCCGTTCTCGCAGAAGCAGGTGGCGGCCCAGTCCCATCGCTGTCTTGCCTGTGGTAACCCCTATTGTGAGTGGAAGTGTCCGGTTCATAACTATATTCCGGACTGGCTCAAATTAGTCGCTGAAGGCAATATCATTGAAGCCGCTGAGTTGTCCCACCAGACCAATACTTTGCCGGAAGTCTGTGGCAGGGTGTGTCCCCAAGATCGTCTTTGTGAGGGTGCATGTACGCTGAATGACGGTTTTGGTGCAGTCACGATTGGCTCGACAGAAAAGTACATTACGGATACGGCTTTGGCGCTCGGCTGGAAGCCGGATATGTCAGAGGTTGAGTGGACTGAGCGCCGGGTGGCGGTGATTGGCGCCGGCCCAGCTGGCCTGGGATGTGCTGATGTCCTGGTGAGGAATGGCGTTAAACCGGTTGTCTTCGATCGTAACCCGGAAATCGGTGGATTGCTGACGTTTGGTATTCCGGAATTCAAGCTGGAAAAGACCGTCATGCAGCGCCGGCGCGAGCTCTTCACTGAAATGGGGGTCGAATTCCGCCTGAATACTGAAATTGGTCGTGATATCACCATCGAAGCGCTGTTGGATGAGTATGATGCAGTCTTCATGGGGATGGGAACATACACCTATATGAAAGGGGGCTTTCCCGGTGAAAGCCTGCCAGGTGTCCATGAGGCGCTGCCTTATTTGATATCCAATGTGAATCGTTGCCTGGAGTTTGAAAAATCCCCAGATGATTTTATTGATATGAAGGACAAGAAGGTTGTCGTACTGGGTGGTGGTGATACAGCCATGGATTGCAACCGTACGGCAATCCGTCAGCAGGCGGCGAAAGTCACCTGTGCGTACCGGCGTGATGAAGCGAATATGCCGGGATCACGGCGCGAAGTGAAAAATGCCCGACAGGAAGGTGTCGAATTCCTGTTTAATCGACAGCCTGTTGAGATTGTCGGTATAGATCGTGTGGAGGGCGTCAAGGTTATCACTACCCAGATGGGGGAGCCCGATGAGCGTGGTCGCCGTCGGCCCGAACCCGTGCCGGGCAGCGAAGAAATCCTGCCTGCGGATGCGGTGTTGATAGCCTTTGGTTTCCGGCCGAGCCCTGCGGCATGGTTTGAAACACAAGGTGTTGCAATGGACGACTCTGGTCGCGTGATAGCGCCAGAAAATGGACGCTACAAATTCCAGACCGATAATCCGAAGATCTTTGCCGGAGGGGATATGGTACGGGGCTCAGATCTGGTGGTCACTGCTATCTGGGAAGGGCGTCAGGCTGCGGAAGGGATACTGGATTACCTGGAAATCTGAACAATAGTTATGACCTGAGTAAATAAAAAACCGGCTTATGCCGGTTTTTTATTCTTATGCTTTGTGCTGATTACGCTTATGGGCGGCTCTGGATGGCCGATACTTCAAGAACCGGGAGCGGAATATTCAGGGTAATGACCCGGCTTGCACAGGGATGTAATTATGGCAGTTGGCAGGAAACTCGGAATAACAGTTGGGGCGATTTGTGCCTTGTTGTTTTCAGGATGTGCATCGGTGCTCCCCAGTGACCAGAATAGAACGTTTACTGCCTGGACAACCTTTGAAGAAGCCAAGAAAGCTTACGATAGCATTATTATTGGTCGGACTGATTTCAAGGCACTGACCAAGCTGGGATTTGATCCTTTCCGAACTCCGAACGTACGACGCCTCACTTACCTTGATGTCATCAAAATTTTCATGCCGAACCCGACAATTGGCATTGAACGCTTGGATAACGGTGTCAGGCGCTGTATCGAGCAACGTGAAAACTGCTATGCAATAGAGGCTTATCCCCGTTACCGCAAAAAGCGTCGCTATGGTAACGCGGCGCTTGATTTGCTGAATTTCAGGAAAGAAACTGAAATCAGTGGCTGGGAGTTCCGCTCAGTGGTAGTTCTGGTCGATGATGTAGTGGTTTACAAAATCTGGAGTGGTGTGCCGATTTTCCTTGAGCATGGCACGAGGAAAAATCCGCTGGGTCCAATTGAAGGGGCGCGGGACTTCCTGCTGGATTAGCCCCGCACAGAATTGCGGAGAGATAAAAAAGAGAGCATTGGCTCTCTTTTTTATTAGCAATCTGCGATGACTTCAATCTCGACGCGAGCATCCTTAGGCAGTCGGGCGACTTCAACACAGCTGCGGGCAGGAAAAGGCAGGGAGAAGTACTGCTTGTAGACTTCGTTAACATCAGAGAAGTCATTCATATCTTTCAGGTAAACCGTCGTTTTCATGACGCGATCCATGCTGGATCCGGCCGCTTCCAGGATGGCTTTGACGTTTTCCAGGGATTGACGAGCCTGCGCCTTGATGTCTTCTGGCATTTCACCGGTTTCAGCGTTGATAGGCAGCTGGCCGGAGGTCATGATCACGCCGTTGAAGCGCATGGCCTGAGAGTAAGGGCCGATAGCGGGTGGGGCATCATTAGTTTCGATGACTTGTTTCATAGTGGTCTGTATACCTTTTGAACAATCTGGATGGGCTGTCTCAAAGCAGCCTTTCAATGTGTGACTTGAATTCTAGTGCGGGTTTTTCAAGTATTTTTGATTCTGGTCAAGGGAGTGGAGTTTAACTGTCAATCATTTTGACGCTGCCACCTGTTTATAGCAGAGAGGACGTAGCATCGTACGGGTTTATTGGTATAGTTGCTGTCTTGTTACTGCCGTATGGATTGGACATGACAGCACTCAAGAATGATCGTCTGCTGCGGGCGCTGCTGAGAGAACCGGTTGACCGGACGCCGGTATGGATGATGCGACAGGCAGGCCGTTATTTGCCTGAATACCGGGAAAGTCGCAGCCGGGCGGGGGATTTCCTGTCTCTCTGCAAAAATCCCGAGCTGGCCTGTGAGGTGACCCTGCAGCCGCTGGAGCGCTATCCGCTGGATGCCGCCATCCTCTTTTCCGATATCCTGACGATTCCGGATGCCATGGGGCTTGGGCTCTACTTTGAAACCGGAGAGGGGCCGCGTTTCCGTCATCCGGTACGTACCGCGGAGGATGTTGACCGTCTGGAGATAGCGGATGTTGAGCAGTCATTGGATTATGTCATGGGCGCTGTCCGCACCATCCGCAAGGCGCTGGATGGCCGGGTTCCGCTGATTGGTTTCTCTGGCAGCCCCTGGACGCTGGCGACCTATATGGTGGAAGGTGGCAGTACCCGCGATTTTCGAATCATCAAGGCGATGCTTTACGATCAGCCCGCACTGCTCCATGAGTTGCTGGCGAGACTCGCCGATACCGTGACAGCCTATCTGAACGCCCAGATCCGGCATGGCGCGCAGGCAGTCCAGATCTTTGATACCTGGGGTGGTGTACTGGAATCCGGTGCGTATCGTGAGTTTTCACTCCAGTATATGCAAAGGATTGTGAGCGGACTGATTCGGGAACATGAAGGGCGCCGTGTCCCTGTTATCCTGTTCACCAAGAATGGCGGTCAATGGCTGGAATCGATAGCTGAGACCGGTGCTGATGCCTTGGGACTTGATTGGACAACGGATATCGGTGATGCCCGTCGCCGGGTGGGAGAGAGGGTGGCGCTGCAGGGGAATATGGATCCCTGCGTGCTGTATGCCTCACCCAAACGGATTCGGGAAGAGGTCAGCCGCATTCTGACAGCCTTTGGTTCCGGTTCCGGGCATGTTTTCAACCTCGGTCATGGTATCCATCAGTTTGTTGATCCGGCCCACGCGGGTGCCTTTATTGATGCGGTTCATGAACTGTCGCCGGCTTGGCATAGCCGTGTTGCGGAGGGCTGATACCTATTTTTCGGCTGTCACTATAGGGTGGCAGCCGACACTTTTTTCCTCGGCGTTTGACTGAGTTCTCTCACCAGTACTTTACCCAGCCGTTTACTGCTGACCGGTTTGGTCAGAATACAGCGAATACTGGATGTTTCGGTTTGCTGTGTCGTAGGGATGGAACTGCCTGTCAGCATGATGACCAATAGTCTGTCTTTCAGGAGAGGGTCATCCGCAATCCGGGTGGCAAGCTGCATGCCGCTGGTACCGGGCATGTTTTGATCGAGGATCGCCAGGTCAAAGGGGTTGGACAGGCTGGCCTCTGTCCGCAATAAGGCCAGTGCTTCGGTCGCGTTGCGGGTTTGATAGACATCCAGTCCTAAATGCATACATTGCCGGACCAGTACTTTTCGGCAGGTGTCATTGTCGTCCACAACCAGCACCTTGCGATGGCTTAGTAGCTGGATGGCCTTTGGGTCATCTGCGCTTTCGGGTGTCAGTTCAGGGAGGATGGTTAGGGGAAGCGTAAACCAGTAAATCGTGTTTTGACCGTCTGTCATCAGGTTAAAGCTGCCCCCCAGCCTTTTTAGCATGTTACGGGCAAGCAGTATGCCGACCGGTGGGTGTGTGTCATTCTCGATCAGGGTGTCTGCCATGCTATCGGCATAGGGCCGAAGTGTACGATAGCCAATGCCGTTATCTGAGCATTTCAGGGTGAATCTCGCCAGCGTTTTCTGGTCTTTCGTATTATCGGGATCATCTGTGGCGCTGAGTGTTTGCGGGCTGACCGTCAGGAGTATTTCGCCGTCAGCGATGTGGTTGAAGTTATAGGCCAGAAGCGCCAGCAGGATCTGGCGGATGCGCTCTGTATCTCCGGCAAGGAATTCTGGCATATCGGGCTGAATGAAGCTGATCAGTTCAATCCCCAGCTGTTCTGATTTGTAGCGGTAGCGATCCATGCAGGCCTGCACCAGTTCCGTGATCTCGAAAGGAAAGGATTCGGTTTGCGGTGGTTCCACCTCCGTCTTGACGTTATCAACCACCTGGTTGACCAGGTTCAGCATTTCCCGCCCCGATAACTGTATGGTGTTGACATAATCCTTCTGGCGTGGCGTCAGAGAGGTGTTCTGCAGCAATTCCGACATGCCCAGAATACCGTTCATTGGGGTTCGGATGTCGTGGCCTATATAGCTCCAGAGAGGGCGGGCTGGTTTGTCGGTGGGCTGCTGGTCTGATTCATGTGCCAGATCTCTATAGTGCGAAACCGGGGCAGCGGAACGCATTAAAAAGCTCAAGGACAGGCCCGTGACCAGTAGCAGTACGCTGAACACCAGCGTGGACTGCATCATCCATATATCAAACGGCAGGATGCCGAACTGGCACAGGACAAAGGTGATGAAAATCATGGTGTAGGGCACAACAACCAGCAGCCATCGCCAGGCGGCAATGTAGCCCTCATAGAGCCGTATAACGCCGGCAATGATGCTGCTGGCACAGCTCATGAGGGACAGAATGACGATGGCATTTTCCGGTAATACGTAACCTGGAAACAGCATGGTCAGCGCAGTGATGAAACTACCGGTACTCATCAGTAGCAGCAACCGGTCTGCAGCACGACTCTTGCTTGTTTCAAGGAGTGTCCGTGATAGCAGGCAAAGCAGACCATAGCCAGCGGAAATGCTGGCAAAATGAACACGGTTCTGTGCGTCAGGAAACAGGCGCCATAATGATGCAGGAATCCCTTGCCAGCTTAACAGAAACACCAGGCAAATCAGGCTGATACCAAAGAGTTGCAGGCAATCAACCCGCCGTCTTGTCAGAAACAGGGTCAATGTGACCAGTATCAGGGCAATATTGATGCCTGCCCAAATGCCGAAGAACCAGTGGGTTTGCTGGATCGCATGGTGCTCATTATTGGGTTTGCTAAGCCAGGCGGAGATACGTTTGTGAAACGACGAATGCATTCTGACATAGAGCGTCAACTGTTCGCCAGAATGGTACTCAAAGGGAATCAGGTGTTGGTTATGGCTGAATTGGGGGTGAGACGTCAGTTCGCTTATCTCATCGGCACCTTTCGCCGGCCTGCCACGGTGCAGGTAGTAGGTAATATCATCATCGCCAAAGGTCAGTGCCCGGATTTCATAAGGCTGAGAGGCTGTTTCACTGATTGGCAGGGTGAACCGGAGCCAGACTGTGCTGTCCTGCGTAAAGTAAAAGTTTGTCCGATCCCACGGGATAAAACGGTGGCGGTATTGGTTGGAAACCAGTTGCTGTGGGGTCAGGCTGCCTGAGCGATCGAACAGGACATCCGCATTCTCCAGAGCATATTCAGAGAGCGCATGACCCATTACCTGCAGTGGGGTGAATACACACAACAGAAGTAGTAACAGGCGTATTAGCTGAGGGTGCCGCGGTTGTTTTTTCTTCTTCACAGCGACTTCCGTTGACGTCCGGCATTCCATTATACCCGTGCTGCACGAAAATCCCATGCGGCCTGAGCGGGAAGGGGCGGCCAGTATTGGCAGCCCCTCGGGGGTTAAGCGTCCTGTTGTTCCCGGGCTATGGCGCGGTGGCCAATGTCATTCCGGTAATAGCAGTCCTGCCAGTCAATGGATTTAACCCCTTTGTAGGCGTTTTCCTGTGCCTGGGCGACGCTATCCCCCAGTGCGGTGACACATAGCACTCGGCCGCCATGGGTGGTGACCTGATCGCCTTCCAGGCGGGTGCCAGCATGGAACACTTTGGCGTCGGCCGTGTTTTCCAGACCCTGGATAACATCACCTTTCCTGTAGGCTTCAGGGTATCCGCCGGCGGCCATCACCACACCCAGGGCAACCTGTGGATCCCACTCTGCCGAAACTTCATTGAGTCGGCCTTCTGCACCGGCCTGGCAGAGTTCAACGAGATCGGACTTCAGGCGCATCAGGATCGGCTGGGTTTCCGGATCGCCGAAGCGGCAGTTGTATTCCAGTACCTTGGGCGTGCCATCTGCGGCAATCATCAGCCCGGCATACAGGAACCCGCTGTAGCGGTGGCCTTCAGATGCCATACCTTTGACGGTAGGAACGATGACTTCCTCCATGGCACGTTTGTGGAGTTCCGGTGTTACGACCGGGGCTGGCGAATAGGCACCCATACCGCCGGTATTGGGACCGGTATCACCGTCATCACGGGCCTTGTGATCCTGGCTGGTGGCCAGTGGCAGGATGTTTTCACCGTCTACCATGACAATGAAGCTGGCTTCCTCACCGGTCAGGAATTCTTCGACAACCACACGGTGACCCGCATCACCAAACGCATTGCCCGCGAGCATGTCCTCGACGGCAGCGACGGCTTCTTCTTCTGTCTGGGCTAATATTACGCCTTTCCCTGCAGCCAGACCGTCAGCCTTGACGACGATAGGCGCGCCCTGTTCACGGATATAGGCTTTAGCGGGCTCAATCTCGGTGAAGTTGGCGTAAGTGGCGGTGGGAATGTTGTGTCGGGCCAGAAAGTCCTTGGTAAAGGCCTTGGAACCTTCGAGCTGGGCAGAGCCTTTGTCAGGCCCAAAGATGGCCAGGCCTTCCTGACGGAAGCGATCTACAATGCCGGCGACCAGCGGCGCTTCCGGGCCGACGATGGTCAGGTCAATGCCCTTGTCCTTGGCGAAATCAACCAGTCGGTCGAAATCGAGTACGTCGATAGCGACGTTACTGACCCCAGGCTCCAAAGCGGTACCGGCATTGCCTGGTGCAACATAGACTTCGTTAACGCCTTGGGAGGCTGCTGCTTTCCAGGCCAGTGCATGTTCGCGACCGCCACTGCCGATGATCAGTATGTTCATGTCCTGTTTCCCTTATTGTGTGCCTCCGGGTCACCCGGAGGTGTAGCCTGATATGATTTCCCACAAACTGCTGGCAGCCATTGGTAGTGTGACCATTACCGGCATAGGCTGCGTATGGCTGCCAACAGCAGGTATCAATGCCGGAAGTGGCGCATACCGGTAAAGACCATGGCCATACCCGCTTCATTGGCGGCTTCAATGACTTCTTCGTCACGCATGGAGCCGCCAGGCTGAATCACGGCGGTGATGCCCGCGCTGGCCGCGGCGTCAATACCGTCACGGAAGGGGAAGAATGCATCGGATGCCATGACCGACCCTTTGACTTCCAGTCCTTCATCAGCTGCCTTGATGCCGGCAATGCGGGCGCTGTAAACGCGGCTCATCTGACCGGCACCAATACCGATTGTCTGCTGGTTACGGGCATAAACAATGGCATTGGACTTAACGAATTTTCCGACTTTCCAGGCAAAGACCAAGTCGCGGAGTTCGTCTTCAGTCGGCTGGCGTTCAGTCACCATCTTCAGTTCTTCTTCGGTGACGCGACCCAGATCGGCATCCTGCACCAGTAGACCGCCATTGACGCGCTTGAAGTCCAGCCAGGGCGTGGCAATGTTTGGCAATTCACCACAGGTCAAAACGCGGATGTTCGGCTTGGCAGCCAGAACGGTCAGGGCATCTTCCTGGGCAGAAGGCGCAATAATGACTTCGACAAACTGACGGTCAAGGATCGCCTTGGCGGTCTGCGCATCCAGCGTCCGGTTGAAGGCAATGATGCCGCCAAAGGCTGAGGTGGGATCAGTCGCATAGGCGCGATTGTACGCTTCAAAGCAGTCTGCGCCCGTGGCCACACCACAGGGGTTAGCGTGCTTGACGATGACACAGGCCGGCGTGGTGAAGCTTTTCACGCATTCCAGTGCCGCGTCGGTATCGGCCACGTTGTTGAAAGAGAGTGCTTTCCCCTGTAGCTGGCGAGCTGTGGAGACACTGGCTTCTTTGGCGTTTTTGTCCACATAGAATGCTGCTTTCTGGTGCGGATTCTCACCGTAGCGCATGTCCTGTGCCTTCACCATCTGAAGGTTGAAGGTGTTGGGGAAATCCTGCTTTTGTTCCGGCTGTTCCGGGTTTATGCAGCCCAGATAGTTGGCGATAGCCGCATCATAACCGGCGGTATGCTCAAACGCTTTCACGGCCAGCTCGAAGCGGCGCTGTTGTGACAGTCCCTCCTGGGCCTTCATTTCGTTCAGCAGGCCGTCATAATCGCTGTTGTTGACGACAATCGCAGTGTATGCGTGGTTTTTTGCGGTGGAACGAACCATGGTCGGGCCGCCAATATCGATATTCTCAATCGCGGTTGCCAGGTCGCAGTCTGGGCGGGCAATGGTGGCCTCGAAGGGATAGAGGTTGACGACCACCATATCGATAGGCTGGATGTCATGGGCTTCCATGACGGCCTCATCCTGCCCACGACGGGCCAGGATACCGCCATGAATTTTCGGGTGCAGGGTTTTGACCCGGCCATCCATCATTTCCGGAAAACCGGTGTAGTCCGATACCTCGACAGCAGGAATATCGTTGTCCCTGAGCAGTTGCCAGGTGCCCCCTGTTGAGAGAATCTCGACGCCCAGCCCGTGCAGTCCCCGGGCAAACTCAACAATACCGGTCTTGTCGGAAACGCTGATCAACGCACGACGGACAGGACGGATGTCGGTTGTTTGTGCCATTGTTGCTTCGCTCATTGCTGTTTTTACCGTGAATGCTTCAGTCCTTCAGGGAAGGAGCACTAACCATTACATGCACTCAATCTGTTGCTTTGTTATTCGCTGACGGTCCCTGTGATAAAGAAAAAGGCGGAATACGTCCGCCTTTTTCTGATGAGCTCCTTACAGTAAGCCGTGCTGCTTGAGCTTTTTGCGCAGTGTCCCGCGGTTCAGTCCCAGCAGATTGGCTGCCCGGGTCTGGTTGCTCTTGACGTAGGTCATGACGGTTTCAAGCAGTGGCGCCTCCACCTCGGAAAGCACCATGTTGTAGACATCAGTGACATCCTGTCCGTCCAGATGGGCGAAATAGTTGTTCATCGCTTTTTCAACACTATCCCGCAGGGTCTGGGTCTCCTGCGCCACCGGGCTGGCCAGATGGCGTCGGTGGTCAGTGCCGGCAATGTCCTGACCTAAGGCTTCAGATGCCGTCATGCCGCGATTTCCTCTCCATTAATTAATCTCTCAAAATGCTCCCTGATACCGTCGCATTGGGCAGCACTGCACTCCAGACGGTTGAATACACTGCGGAAAGACTGGCCGCAGTCGTTGGCCTGAAGGTACCAGCCAACATGTTTCCGGGCGATACGGACGCCGGGTAGTTCACCGTAGAATTCATAAAGCTGGGCCAGGTGGTCCAGCAGGATATCCCGAATGTCTTCCAGCTTTGGGGCGGGCAGATGAGTGCCTTGTTTCAGGAAATGGTCGATTTCCCGGAATATCCAGGGGCGTCCCTGGGCGGCGCGGCCCACCATCACGGCCTGGGCGCCGGTATGATCCAGCACTGACCGGGCTTTTTCAGCGGAAGTGATATCCCCATTGGCAATCACCGGTATGGAGATCGCCTCGCAGATTTCAGCAATCGTGTCGTATTCCGCTTCGCCCCGGTACATGCAGCTACGCGTACGACCATGGACAGCCAGCGCCTGGATGCCGCAGTCTTCGGCAATACGCGCGATGGTGACGCCATTGCGGTGCTCGGGGGCCCAGCCAGTGCGGATTTTCAGCGTGACCGGAATGGACACCGATGCGGTGACACACTCAAGAATCGCGCGAACCAGTGCTTCATCTTTCAACAGGGCGGAACCAGCGGCTTTGCTGCAGACTTTCTTGGCCGGGCAGCCCATGTTGATGTCGATAATCTGGGCGCCCATCGCCTCGTTCTGTCGGGCGGCCTCAGCCATCATCTCGGGATCACCGCCGGCAATCTGGACGGAGCGGGGTTCCGCTTCGCCATCATGCACCAGACGCAGCCGGGTTTTCCGGGTTTTCCACAGGCGAGTGTCGCAGGTGACCATCTCCGACACCACCATGCCGGCGCCCAGCCTCAGGCAAAGCCTGCGAAAGGGGCGGTCGGTAACACCTGCCATGGGCGCAAGGATAACCGGGGTTTCAATGTCGTAAGGGCCAATTGTCAGCAAGGCTGGGTCTTCACTTTGTCTTCATGGGCGTTGGCTGCTCAAAAAAGCAACGGTAAACGGGGGCGCTATCATAACTGTTCAGCTGGCCGGATTAAAGCCATAACTGCCATTTGGTCAGCGATGCCAGCGCACTGGTTCGCCCCCTTGACAGGATGGCTGGCAGGTCACCATTTATACAGCGATATGATGAGGGTTCCTGATTATGGTGAAGGATCGGGGTAAAAAAACAACTGGTAATTGGTTGCTTCTTGGCCAGGGTCAACGATTTGTAAAGAGAGATGGATTGGTTGTCCGGGAGGGATCAGGGTGCTGCCGGCGAGTTCCCCTGCCAGGTATTCGTCGGGGGCAAACTGGCGACTTGCGATCACCTTGCCCTGATCATTGGTAAACGACAGTTCAATCAGCGGAAAGGGCTGGCTGAAACTGGCCCGGTTGCTGATGATGGCGTCGACTGACAGTGCATTCTCATAGTCGCTGGTGCTGCGGACTACCAGGTGACTGGTCTGTATCTGGCTGACATCAGACTTGCCGGGAAGTTCGCAGTTCAGGATATTGCAGGTTGTCGCAAAGAAGGGCCGCCAGTTGTCCTGGCGCGCCAGTGTGTCGAAATTAAAAAACAGTAACTGCCCGGCGAGCGTCACAATGGCGACGAAAGTCAGGCTGCCCCAGAGAAACAGGTGTTTCCATTGCCTGCGTTCCCCGTAATGCAGTGCGACGGGGGTATCTTCCAGTGACTGAAGCTTTTCTGTTGGCTTTTCGTGTTGAGATTGCTCCTCAGGCTCTGAGGTTTCCTGAGAATTGTCACTGGTTTGCGATGGCTCTGATGGCGCCTCTTTCAGTAACCCCGCCTCTTTTTCCAGTTCGCTGAGAATGTTGCGAGCCCAGGACTCGTCAGGCTGTTCATCCTCATCGTGATGGTCAATGTCATTGCCTGACGATCCTGTGTCGTCTGGCGACAGATTCATGAATTCTTCATTGAGCTCAAGCTCGTCCTGATCACTGGCATGATCATGGATCAGTTCGTCATCATAGTATTCGGGGGCGGGGTCAGGTTGCCTGGTGGTGGCCTCAGGCTTAACTGGCGTTTTAGTGGTCAGGGATTGCAGAATGTCATCTGGCAGCTCACCCGATGCCAGGTTGTCGGGTGCTTTGAACACTTGCAGGCAGGAGCCACAGCGCACAGAACCCCGAGCGGCCTGAAGGTGCTTCAGGCTGACTCGGAATGCGGTCTGGCAGTTGGGGCATCGGGTGACCCAGGTGTTTCTGGCGGCCTGCATGCTTTCCATGACAATCAAATTGTTGTTGTGGCTGTAGGCGCTATTTTGCCAGCTTGTCCCGGGAATGACTATTGTAGGGTTTTCGGCTTATTTGCGAATGCCGTCGAGGCGCACCCAACCTTCCTTCTCAACCGGTGGGGACATGGTAAACCACTCGCTATAGGCTTCACTGACCGCTTCGGCTTGCTCGGCAAGAATGCCGGATAATGCTAGGTGTCCACCGGAGCGGGTGAGTTCAGCCAGTGTTGGCGCAAGGCTGGTCAGTGGGCCAGCCAGGATATTGGCGACCATGACGTCGGCCTTAATGGCTGGCGTCGCATCCGGGTAATGCACATCAAACCGGTCATGGCTGATATGGTTTCGTTCGGCATTGATGGTAGAGGCTTCCAGTGCCTGAGGGTCAGTATCGACACCCACGAAGCGGCTGGCGCCAAGCAGCAGGGACGCGATGCCAAGAATGCCTGAGCCACAGCCATAATCCACAACCAGCTGGTTCTCTATATTGAGGCTTTCCAGCCACTCCAGGCACAGTGCCGTGGTCGGATGGGTGCCGGTGCCAAAAGCCAGGCCGGGATCCAGCATCAGGTTGACGCCGTCAGGGTCAGGAACATCTTTCCAGCTGGGACAGATCCACAGTCGCTGGCCGAATTTCATGGGATGGAAATGCACCATCCATTCCCGCTCCCAGTCCTTGTCTTCCACAATTTCTACGCGATGGGCGCTGAAGTGATCGGCGGCTGACGCTTTCAGCGCTTCAACCACGCTATCCATATCAGTGGCGGCATCAAACAGGCCGATGATACGGGTCTGATTCCAGAGGGGAGTGGTGCCCAGCTCGGGTTCATAGAGGGGTTGGTCACAGGCATCCTGCAGGGTGACGGCGCAGGCGCCCAGCTCAAGCAGGCTATCTTCGAGATGTTCTGCCTGCTCGGCGGTAGAGTCCAGTTTGATCTGTATCCAGGACATAGTGTGCTAGCTACCTGAAGGGAAATAGAAGCCCCGGTTGGGGAAGTGGCGGCAGGGTAGAGTGTTTGCTCTGGGCTGTCAAAGCAGTAGGCGGTAGGTTGTTATATGCGGCAATGTTAATCAGGACAGTCTGTGTGAAGACTGTCCTGTAACTTACGGTTATTCCGCGAGTTTCTTTTCCAGATAATGGATGCTAACGCCGCCTTTCTGGAATGCGTTGTCACGCATCAGTTCATGATGGAGAGGGATGTTGGTGCGAATGCCTTCGATCACAAACTCGTCCAGCGCGTTACGCATTCTTGCCATGGCGGTATCCCGATCCGGTCCCCAAGTGATTAGCTTTGCGATCAGCGAATCATAGAAGGGCGGGATAGTGTAGCCATTGTACAAGTGGGAATCCATGCGTACGCCGTTACCACCCGGAACGTGGAATTGCTTGATTTGTCCCGGTGATGGCATGAAGGTCTTGGGATCTTCAGCGTTAATCCGGCACTCAAAGGAATGACCGGTGAAACGGATATCGCTCTGTTTGATGGAGAGCGGCTCGCCGCCAGCAATCAGCAGCTGCTCTTTCACAATATCGATACCTGTGATGTATTCAGATACAGGATGTTCCACCTGAACCCGGGTATTCATCTCGATAAAGTAAAATTCACCGTTTTCATAAAGGAATTCAAACGTACCGGCGCCGCTGTAACCAATGTCGATACAGGCCTTCACGCAGCAGTTGGCAATATGCTGGCGTTGTTCTTCCGGTATGCCTGGCGCTGGCGCTTCTTCAATGATTTTCTGATGGCGACGCTGCAGGGAGCAGTCACGGTCACCCAGGTGGATAGCGTTGCCTTGGCCATCAGCCAATACCTGGATCTCGACATGGCGCGGGTTTTCCAGGAATTTTTCCAGGTAAACCGTACCGTTATTGAAGGCAGCCTGGGCCTCTGACTGTGTTACACCAATAGCGTTGATCAGCGCCTGCTCACGGTGTACAACGCGCATACCTCGGCCACCGCCGCCGCCGGAGGCTTTGATAATGACCGGGTAGCCGATATTACGGGCAATCTGGAGGGTGCGGGCGTGGTCGTCTGTCAGTGGGCCATCAGAACCGGGTACCGTTGGAACGCCTGCTTTCTGCATGGCGCGAATGGCCGACACTTTGTCACCCATCAGGCGAATCACATCCGGGCTTGGTCCAATGAAGGTGAAGCCGCTGCGTTCCACCTGCTCGGCAAAATCCGCATTTTCTGCGAGAAAGCCGTAGCCGGGGTGGATGGCGTTGGCATCTGTGACTTCCGCTGCACTGATGATGGCAGGGATGTTCAGGTAGCTCTCCGTCGGGCTATTGGGGCCAATGCAGACGGTTTCATCGGCCAGCCGGACATGCATGAGGTTGGCATCGGCCTTGGAATGTGCCGCAACGGTCTTGATGCCCAGCTCCTTGCAGGCACGCAGGATGCGGAGGGCGATCTCACCACGGTTGGCGATAAGGACTTTTTCCAGCATGAATACGCTCTCCGTTGTCAGACGATGGTAAACAACGGCTGGTCGTATTCTACCGGTTGCCCGTTTTCAACCAGGATGGCCTCAATCACGCCGGATTTGTCCGCCTTGATCTGGTTCATCATCTTCATGGCTTCAACAATGCACAGGACATCACCTTCTTTGACGTGTTGCCCCGGTTCCACGAACGGTGCGGAGCTGGGGGATGGTGACCGGTAGAAGGAGCCCACCATGGGAGAAAGTACCTGGTGGCCACGCATGGGGTCTTCGGCGGGTTTTTGCGAACTGCTACTCTGCGGGGCGGCAGAAGGGGCTGCTTCTGTCGCTGCAGGCTGAGCTGGCGTCGCAACCGGCTGCTGTACTACGGCCTGTTGTACGGGCACGGTACGGTGAGAGTAACGGCTGATGCGGACGGACTCTTCGCCTTCCTGGATTTCCAGCTCATCAATACCGGACTCTTCGAGAAGCTCAATCAGTTTTTTTACTTTTCGGATATCCATGCTCAGTCTCTGTATTCGGTCGTTGGCTGTCGAATGGGGGAAACGGTGAGCAGGGTGAATTCCATTGCCTGTGGGATCATGCTGATGGAATCGGGTCTGCCTGCTCGCTCGTTCAGGGCATTCAATCCGGTTGGGATTCAATGCAGGTATTCTTTAACAACGGTATTATCGGTTCAGTCGGTCAATGGCGGCGTTAAGGGCCAGTTCATACCCCATCGCCCCGAGTCCGCAGATCACGCCTTCGGCGATGTCGGAAAAATACGAATGGTGGCGGAAGGGTTCACGTTGATGAATATTGGACAGATGAATCTCAATAAACGGGATGTTAACCGCCAATAATGCATCTCGGAGTGCCACGCTGGTATGAGTAAATGCCGCAGGGTTGAAGAGGATGTAATCAATTCCCTGACGGCTGGCATCGTGGATGCGATCAATCAGTTCGTATTCGGCGTTACTCTGCAGAGCCTGCAGGTGATGGCCTGCCGCCACGGCCTGTTCCGTCAGGGTGTGAATGATGCCGTCGAGTGTGGCAGCGCCGTAGACATCCGGTTCCCGGGTTCCCAGTAAGTTCAGGTTGGGTCCGTTAAGCACAAGTATGCTGGCCATTCGACGCCCCTGTGTGGCGATGCGAGTGCCCTTGCCTGAGCCATGGGCTTCAAGGGGCGTAATATCGCACTGCGCTTGTCATTGATGAATGATGCCAGTCAATAAATGACGGAAAGCAATGGCTGGCATCACGATTGATTACAGCATTCTGCCGTATGGAAATAAGGGTGTCCAGTTTGCGCGTGTTACAGGAAGTTAACCGCAAGTTACAGTGGATTTCGTGACAGTTTCCAGATTCTGTCAGTTGGGGCTTCAGGAAGACGAAAGGGCTTGATCAAGCAGTGCAGCCATTTCTTCAACCGTGACCTCGCCCTGTAAACGCAGAGGTATGATTTCCTGGCCATCCCGGTCAAAAAACAGGAAAGCGGGTGGCCCAAACAGTTGGTACTGGTTCAGTAACTGGGTCTGCTCCGGTGTGTTTCGGGTGATATCCATCCGGATGGTGCTGAAGGCTTGCAGTCGTTTGGCAATACCGGGGTTGGCCAGTACCTCGCGTTCAATCACTTTGCAGGAAATACACCAGTCGGCGTAAAAATCCAGCAGAAGGAGACGGTTGTCCAATATGGCCTGTGCTTTCGCCGCTTCCAGTTCGCTCAGCGTGCTAATAGTTTGAAAGCTGGAATGGGCTGGATTGTTGGATGTCATACTAGGGGGCGGCGTCATCGTCTCTGACGCGAGTGGGCGAAGTGGATCCGTATTGCCCTTTATTCCGCCGATAAAGAGTGCGGCGCCGTATATCAGCAGCAGTATGCCAAGGACCTGTTGGAAGGCGTTCCAGCCTTTTCGCTGGTTAAAATCCAGGGCGCCAAGGTAAACTGCAGAGCCAATCAGCAGGCTGCCCCATAACAACAGAGTTACAGGCGCCGGGATGACGCGCTCGAGCAGCCAGACCGCGACACCCAGCATCAAAACGCCAAAAACGGTCTTGACGCCGTTCATCCATGCTCCACTTTTCGGCAGTAGTGTACTGCCACCGATGCCAAGCAGTAGCAGCGGTGTTCCCATGCCAAGACCCAGACTGAACAGCGCAGTACCACCCAGAGTTATGTCAGAGGTGCTGCTGATGTAAATGAGCGCCCCGGCGAGCGGCGCTGAAACACATGGTGATACCAGCAAGGTGGCAAAAATACCCATCAATACCGCGCCGAGGTAAGTGCCGCCCCGTTTCTCGCCAGCGGACTGGTCAGCCTTAAGCAATTTGTCCCGCAGTTTTTCCGGTAGCTGCAGTTCAAACAGGCCAAACATGGACAGTGCCAGCAGTGCAAACAGCAGTGCGAAGGGCACAAGAATCCAGGGGGATTGCAATTTCGCCTGCAGGTTAAGGCTGGCACCAAAGTAACCCATTAACATACCGGCCAGCGCAAAGGTGATGGACATACTGAGCACATAGCAGATAGTTAACAGAATAATGCGCAGACGGTTGCTGGTTTTCCCAATGACGACGGTCGAGAGAATGGGGATCATTGGCAAGACACAGGGGGTGAACGTCAGTGCCAGACCGCCAAGAAAGAACAGGGTAATGAGGGACCAGAGGCTGTTGCCGCTCAATAATGAGGCCAGAAAAGTGTCCTGTCTGGTTTCTGTTGTTATAACAGGCGGCGTTGTGGTCGTAGGGAGAGTTGTCTCACCGGTTGGCGTGTTTTCGCTGATCAGAATCAGGTTGGTTGTATGTGGCGGATAACACAGTCCGGCATCAGCGCAGCCCTGAAAGGTAACAGCGATTTCTGGTAGTGTTTCACTGGTTTCTATTGGTATCCGAATGTCTATGTCTTCGGGATACGTTTCCAGCTCGGCCTGCTGGTAAGGGTCGAATTTGACAATGCCCTCAGGAAGAACCGGGGTTCCCAGCTTCGTAGTACTGTCAACAGCCTGGAACCGGAACATATGCCGGTAGAGATAATGCCCCGGCGTGACGGTGAACTGGAGAACCGCCTCCTTGTCCGTGTGGTAGCCATTCAGCTGAAATGCTTCTTCTACCGGCAAAAATTCGTTCTCGGAGGCCTGTCCGAGCTGCGTCTGTAGCCCCGTTGCCATGACAGACTGGGACATGAGGATGAGCAGAAAAATAAACGGTCGAAAAAGCGTTTGCATGGTTTGGACAGACATTTATTGGTATTTAACTGATAGGTCAGGTTTGTTTATTGTCGTCCGTAATGGGAGAGAATGGCAATCCCGCAGGGATAAGTGGCTTTAATCAATGGGGCGTATGGTGGGGCATCGCTGGGAGAATGAGCCGGGCGAAAGCCCGGCTCATACGATGATCAGGCTTTCTGGTAAGCTTCAACGGACTGAACGATGGCTTCCCTTGCAGCCTCAGGGCCTTCCCAGGATTCCACTTTAACCCACTTGCCTTCTTCCAGATCCTTGTAGTTTTCAAAGAAGTGCTGGATCTGACGGACCAGCAGCTCGGGCAGGTCACGGTAATCCTTCACATCCTTGTACAGGCTGGTCAGCTTGTCGTGGGGAACCGCCAGCAGTTTGACGTCTTCGCCTTTTTCGTCGGTCATGTTCAGAACGCCAACGGCGCGGCAGCGAATGACAGAACCGTGGATCACCGGGTAAGGCGTCACAACCAGCACGTCGATGGGATCGCCATCATCCGCCAGGGTCTGGGGGATGTAGCCGTAGTTCGCCGGGTAGAACATGGGGGTAGCCATGAAACGGTCAACAAACACCGCGTCGGAATCCTTGTCAATTTCATACTTGACCGGATCACTGTTGGCCGGGATTTCAATGATAACGTTGAAATCGTTGGGGATATCTTTACCCGCAGGAATCTGCTCAAAGCTCATGTGCTTACCTTAAATGCGCAGTATCAATAAAGCCGGCAATTATAAGGGCTGAAGGGGATGCAGGCCAGCCCCCTGGTGCCGCGGAGTTTGCCAATCTCGCAGGGGACAGCTATACGAAACTAAAGGGGAAAAAAGTATTCCAACATGAGGAAGCAACCATGCGATCAATTACCGTGGCCGACTGTATGACCCGACGGGTGGTATCACTGGCGCCAAATATGGAAGTGGTAGAAGCCATCAGAATATTGCTCAAACACAAGATTACAGCGGCTCCGGTTCTGGATTCTGAACATAAATTGGTCGGTATTTTGTCGGAATCGGATTGTCTCTCTGCTACGTTGACCAGTAGCTATTACTCTCAGGATTTCGGGCTGGTTTCGGAATATATGACGGCGAGTGTCATGAGTGCGGGGGAAGACGATAGTGTGCTGGATGTTTATGAGCGGTTCATGAAGCAGCGCGCGGTGCGAGTACCGGTTTTGGATGATCAAGGGCGTTTGGTGGGTATTCTGAGTCCGAAGGATTTAATGCGAGCTGTGCTCGAATATTATGAAAAACCTGCGGGAAAATAAATGTCAATGGTATTTATTGATAGTTAACAATCTAAGGCTGTAAGTATAGTGTTATTACAAAAGCGTTGTTTGTGTTTTTTTCATAACTCTTAGAAATAGAAAATATTTTTTTTATTTTAAGGATACCTCCAACGCTTTTTAGGTGTTGAGGAGCCGTGTGCTTGTTCAACTAAGCTTTTTGTATATAAGCGTTTAGTGTTTAGTGATGAATAAGCGCGCGTGCTTCAGGGAAGAATGGTATGGCAAGTTCTTCAGGTTCTTCAGGTTCTCTTGGTATTAATAGGGCGGGTTTTAGAGCTCATCCACCGGATGGTAACGATACGCCTTTAAAAGGATCCGGTGTGTGGGGGAAAAGTTCAGTGGGATCTGTTCCTCACTCGCTTTCGTCCCAGTTGGCAGCAAGTAGATCGAATCCTGATATAGCAGAAGGACCACTATTAGGGGAGACCAGTTTATCCGACAGAGCCACTTCAGATGCTTCAGAATTGTCATCGTATAGAGAATTGGGCTCTGCTGAATTAGATATTGATGTGACAGGGAAATTCGATGAGAACACTGTGCAAGACTTACTCGGAGAGAAAGTAAACCAAAGTGACTTGAGTGATGACCAAAAGCAAGCCGCTCGTGAAAATATCAATCAAGGTTTCAGTTTTATCGGCTTTCTTAAGAAACATGCTGCGAAAATTGCTGGCGTTGCGGTAATTATCACAATAGGCATTGTTGCTTTCCCTTTTCCAGGTGTTGGTCTAGTCATTACTACCGTATGCATTGTTACACTTGTTGGTATCGCGACAATGTTAATTTTTGATGATAATACGGCTCTTATTCAGCCTGATAAAGAAAAAACGGATACATCTACGGATCAAACAGAACCACAGAAATCAAATCAATCTACAGAGCCAGACGATAAAAACGTAGCGAGTACACACTCAAGGGCGCAACCTCCAACAAAGGAACATTTAAAGGAAACAGAGCGGCTAAAAGAGATAGACCGGTCTCATTATCCCCCGGGCAGTAGCAAGCCGTATGGACAAGGGGGCAGTGATGAGGGACGGAGGCGCTCCCCAATTCCGGACTGGCAGCACAAACCCTATCAGCCCAATCTTAGTGACGCGGATCCAGATAGAAAAGATGTAGAGTTTCCCGAGTGGAAGCATCACCCATATACAGTCAATGAGGATGTTGATTTCGGTCCACGGAGTCGAGGTCCGTCCGTAGAGCCAGGTAAAGAGGGTGATGGGCGTGGGGCGCCACCGCCGCCCTCACTGAGGAGAACAGGCCGGCCTCAGAGCAGTCCGGACAGGCCGGATGGACAAGGACCTGACGGTGAGAAGCGAAACCGTCAGCCGATTCGGGACTGGCAGCACAAACCCTATCAGCCCAATCTTAGTGACGCGGATCCAGATAGAAAAGATGTAGAGTTTCCCGAGTGGAAGCATCACCCATATACAGTCAATGAGGATGTTGATTTCGGTCCACGGAGTCGAGGTCCGTCAGTTGAGAGAGCTGAAGAGGATGATGGGCGTGGGGCGCCACCGCCGCCCTCACTGAGGGGAACAGGCCGGCCTCAGAGCAGTCCGGACAGGCCGGATGGACAAGGACCTGACGGTGAGAAGCGAAACCGTCAGCCGATTCGGGACTGGCAGCACAAACCCTATCAGCCCAATCTTAGTGATGCGGATCCAGATAGAAAAGATGTAGAGTTTCCCGAGTGGAAGCATCACCCATATACAGTCAATGAGGATGTTGATTTCGGTCCACGGATTCGAGGTCCGTCCGTAGAGCCAGGTAAAGAGGGGGATGGGCGTGGGGCGCCACCGCCGCCCTCACTGAGGGGAACAGGCCGGCCTCAGAACAGTCCGGACAGGCCGGATGGACAAGAGCTTGATGAAGAGCTGAAGCCAGATAGTGGGGACGAGCTGCAATTTCACCAGGCAAGTCAGTCGATAGATGATGAAATACAAGCGTTAGGTGATCTATTGGCTGGGATGGAAGATGAAATGGAACCCCAGCAAGACACTGGATATGTCAGCGATCTTGATGATTCGTCACTCAATCCTGACGGGCATAGGCAGGAAGAGGACTACTCAGACTATGGCAGTGAATATGGTGATGACGCTGGGGCGGATTTTAATCTGCGAATGCAAATACACAAGGCTGCGCAATCTCAATCTGGAGCGTTGGAACAGGATGGCTTCCAGCATGGAAGTTTGGCGAAACCACTGCAAAGTGATGTGGTTTCCCCCAAATCAGTGTTAACAGAATTGCAAGAGAAAATATTCAAACATGGTATGAATTCTCCAGGGTTTGCTGCCTCATTAAAACAAATACATAAAGATGGCACGTTCCTTGGACAACGGGAAATCTGTCAATTTGCGAGAAAAGAAATTCTTAAAAGAAACAAAGAGATGGGGATGGTAGAGACTGATCTTGATGACTGGTCGAAGGTTTGGGATGCACTTAATAATAAAAGTTTATACTGAATGCTGTCAGTGTAACGAAATGATAAATCAAGTGGACAATAATAGTTTTTAAGACGTTATCTGAAGAGGAATAGTCCGTGGGAACTAAACCAATATCAGCATCCCAGGTGAATCAGCAGGATCAAATGGCGCAGGCGGCTAATAATAAGCGTCCCATGACGGGTCAGCAGATGATGAAAAAATCCGTTCAGCTGATTAATCAGGCCGCTGGCGCATCCAAAAATGTTAATTTCCTGAGTGTGGCCAGTCTTGATGCATTGATGCTCGCCATTATGAGTGAACGTGCAGAAATTCTGGAAGAAACCCTTCGGGAACAGGTGCAGGAAGTGCGGAAAAAGAATGACAAACTGAAGGAATCCAATCAGATTCTCGCCAAGGCTCGTGCAGCGAAGTCCGGTTCCAAGGAAAGCGTTAAAACGCAGATGCCGGAAGAAGTGAAACAGTTTTTCCTGAACAATGATATTGCCTGGGAGAAAAACGGCGGCAAGATTGATCCCAATAAAACCTATAAACTCAATTCTGCGCAGTGGGATCTTGCGATTGAAAATATGAAAGGCTTCACAGAAAGCTTGACCAGTACCTCTCAGCTGGATATGACCAAGCTACAATCGACATCCGGTAAATTTAACCAGACCTTTGAAATGATGTCCCAGTTTGTCGCCAAGTACTACCGGACCGCCGACAACCTTATTCGAAATATTTGATAATGCTTTTGTCATGGAGGACAGGCCGTGGAAACAGAACAACAGGATTTTAGCGCGGGTGATTATGAAGGCATGCTGTCGGATTTTCTGAGTCGGGGGGGGACTTTCAAAGATCTGAAAGATATGAGTGAAGACTCCATGGAGGCGATATACAGTGTTGCCTATAACCTCTATGAAGGTGGTAAATATGACGATGCCATCAAGGTTTTCCAGTTTCTCTGTTTCTATGACCATTATTGCAAGAAATATTTTCTAGGCCTTGGTGCCTGTTTGTTAATGCAAAAGGAATACGACAGGGCCATTGAAGTCTTTGGTTACGTCTGTGCGATAGATACCTCTGATCCGCAGGCGATGCTCTATATTGGTGATTGTCACTTGGCTGCAGGTGATTCAGAGGCTGCCTGTGTGGCGTATCAGGCGGCAGTGGACTGGGCTGGGGATCAAGCGCAGTGGCGGGATGAGAAGCAGCGTGCCCAGGGCATACTGGACAGCCTCAAGGATGGAGAGTAGTCACCATGGCAGATGGGATCAGGATAGATTCCACAGCGGCGTCGCAGTCAGCGAATAATGTACCGCTGGACGGAACAGAAAATGCCAAAGAAGTGGTTGGACGAGGGTTTACTGATACCAACTCGGTATCGCATCAGGGGCACCGTTCTGTTGACGGGAAAGTGGCGGAGAGAAAGATTGCGCTGCCATCCCCTCGGCTGACAGCGGCCGATACAACACCTCGGATCTTGCAGGAAGTCGATGGCAGCCTGAAAAATATCAATCCTTACGAAGCACTCGGTGAGCTGTTTACAGGGCTTCAGGATGATCTGGATGAAGGCGAGGTCGCGACAGGCACTGAAGAGGGTGAGGCTGTAACGGGGCAGAAGCATGCCAAATCACGTATTCGCCGACAGAACGTGTTGGCTGAGGCGGTCAAACAGCAGATCGCTAACCCCGGAAAAGCTGACTTACCAGCGATGGGGCAGCTGACACAGGATGATATTGCGCATTTCCAGTCCATTGAGCCTAAGAGCGTTCAGACGCTGTCAGATACGGCGCTGGATGTCATGGCGCATGTAGGGGCAATTGAAAGTGCGCCTAAAGAGCTGATGGATGACATTAAGGCCACAGCCACCAAAGCCTTCAATGCCCTATTGACCGGTGATGTTGAGGATGCCGCCAGATGGCTGATGGAGGTGCAGACCAAGCTGCAGGATAACCGAATCAAGTTTGATTCTGAGGCAATTCAGGCCAATAAACTCAGGCAGCAGCAGACTCATGAAAATCGCATGGACAAGTTGTTCAAGCAGTTGGAAAAACTGCGTGAAGCGAAAAAAATGGGTCCTATCATTCAAGCGCTCAGCATTATTGCCTTGCTGGTCACCTATGTCATTGCTGCAGCGACCATTATCACACCGGGGGCGCAGGCCGCCGGTGCCCTTCTATTTGCAGCGGCAGCTGTGATGACAGCTTCCATGGTTATCAGTGAAACGAAGGTCATCAAGGATGAAAAGGCGGCATTGGCGGTCAGCATTTCTCTGACCGTGCTGGCTGCAATCCTGTCACTGGGTGCTGGTCTTGCAACAACGGCAGGATCCGGTGCAACGACTGTTGCCTCGCAAGCAGCCCGGACGGCTGCAGAAACCACTGCGAAGACAGCCGCCAAGGAAGCCGCCAAGGCCGCGTTGAAAGAGGCTGCTAAAGGCGCTACGGATGATGTGATTAAGGCTGCTGCACGGGAGGCGTCGAAAAGGGTTGCGGAGCGGGTTGCCCGGGAGACAGCCGAGGCCGCGATCACCGAAGGGATGAAGCCGATGGCCAAGGAAATCCTGTTCCGGTCAACGCAGAAAGCGGCAGAGCAGGCTGCTAAGAAAGTCACAGATTCTGTCATCAGGGAATCCACTAAAGCTGCCACCAAAGCGACTGTCAGAGGGATGACGCAGCAGCAGATGCAACCCACGGTGAACCAGATTACCAATACAGCCAGAAATAGCTTGAGTAATAACGCGATCAAAAATATCGGCCAAAATGCCGCTCAAGAGGCAACCCGCGAAGCTAAGATGGGAGCCATGTATAAAATCGCAACCTATGGCCGTTACAGCGCCCAGTTTGTTCAAGGTGCCACGATGACGGCCCAGGGGGGCGTAGAGATCAAGTCAACCATTGTGAAAAAAGAGGCCGCTGATTACGGTGCAGATGCCAAAGAGGATATGGCGCGACTGGCACGACTTCAGTTCCTCATGGAAACATTAATGGAAAATATCAGGGAGATTTATGAGCAACTGACTTCGGGTCAGCAGATTGCATCAGATACCCTGAAATCAGCACTGGATACCAAGGGTTCCATTATCAGTCATATCTGATTGGATCAGATGAAGGAGTTCATGGATGAGTATTGATGGCGTTACACCTGGAACCAGTGGGGTTCCTACCGAGAAACTGCCTCCTGAAGGGCAGCCGATCACGTCAAGTAAAACAGTGAATGCAGGCAATTTGAAAGGGGGGAATCTCCAGTTCGGTGAGCCGGTTTCGACACAGAAGTCGCAGTCTACCGGTATGCCGAAGCCCGCATTACAGAGTCCCGCCTCTGAGCCTTCCATGAAAAACTACCAAAATACCATGAATGTGTTTAACAGCGTGGCATTGCAGCTGGATGCTGAACAGCAGGCAGGCGTTTTGGCAGCGCTGGCGGAAGAACTGGAGGCCGGCGGCGATGATGGTGAAGGCGGTGTTTTGATTGGGCAAAAAGGTGGTCGGGTAAGGCGACAGAATGTGCTGGCCCGAGAAGTGCGTCTGAAAAATACCACGCCGGAGCAGGCGAAGGACATGGCCAACCAGTTGCGAAACGTGGAACGTGAACTCACAACGCTAAAGTCCGCTAAATCGGAAGCGTTTGAGCAGACCAAGGCTGCGATCAGTAAATTCCAGCAGGCCCTGGCCAGTGGTCAGCTTGATGCGGGTGAAGCGGCAGAATTGCTGAAAGATATTCAGCAAAGCATGGAAAATGGGGCGTTTACCTTTGATCAGTCTAAAAAGACGCATATGGATCGCCTTATGAAGCAACTGAGCCCTTTCTCCCCGCCTGGCGCAAAGGAGATTAATCTTAAATCCACGGACAGTGGGCTATCTGCCAAGCTGGACAACAAAACGTCTGTTGATGCCGACTTTAAGAATGGCAAGATGGCGCTGAATATTGACGGGCAGAAAGTCGAATACCAGTTTGGCCCGAAAGACACGTTCAAGGCCACAATTAACGGTCAGCCCATGGAGTTTGATCTCCATGAAACCAAAATTCTGACGGATTTCTTCCAGATTATGTCCCTGTTCCATGAGATGGGCGTTGCCATGCGCAGGGTGCACCGGGAAGGTCGAAACGCCTCGCAGGAAATGGTGGTTGAAAAGATCAAGATGCAGGCTGAGAAACAGCGTACAGCCGCCATGCAGCAGTTTGTTGCCGGTATGGTGAGTGCTTCTGCGAAAGTGACGTCCGGCTTGATACAAATGCGTGGTGCGACGCAGGCGATGAATGCGTCACGGGCGGGGAATAATGGCATGGCGGAAGCCATTTCTGCACGGCATCGTGGTATTTCCGGGTTGTTTGAAGGTCTGGGCGAAGCCGGCGCCTCTGTGGCTCGTTACCAGGCGGGTATCACGGAATCTGAAATTACTTTGCTACGTGCTGAAGAAGAACAGGCCCGGTTCACGAAGCAGACCGAACAGGACCAGATGGAAGTGGCTAAGGAACTGACCAGTAAGGCCAGGGATACCTATATGCAGGTCTGGAATTCGTTCCTGCAGGCCCAAACGAAAATCAGTGGGAATATCTGATTACCGATAGCGGAATGGATACGCGGCATGTCTATCGATGCGCTGAACAGCGGTTCGGTCAATACGACGGGCTTAGACGGTTCTGATAAAGCAGGGGCCGGCCGTCCGGTCAGTCCCTTCAGCCATTCCCAGTTGGGCAGCGGCAAAGTGCTTTTTAACCCAAGTCTTTTTGTCGATGCCAGTGATATTCAGGATGTCCTGGAAGGTGGGGCAAACCTGAAAAAACTCATGGCTACCTCCAAAAAAACGGAAGAGACGGGCGACGATTTTCTGGAAACGCTGCACAAGAAGCTGCAAGCACTCAAGAAGGTTCAGGAAACCGGGCAGTCCCAGCTGGATCCCGAACAGCTGGGGGCGTTACTAAAGCAACTTCAGACCCTGCATGAGAACGGTGAGCTTAATGAAAGTGCCATCAAGCGGGCACTTGGGGGCATGTCGGGACAAGACCAGTACGAAGCCCTGGGATTGATCATCGAAACCCTCCGGGAGTCGGACAGTGAAGCGTTGGCCAATAATCTGGCCAATACGCCCGTCATAGATCATAACGGACAGTCGGTTACCTTCTCTGAAATGCGTAATGGGTTGCAGGGCTCGATGAGCCGTGTGGTCGATTTCACGACCTTGGCAGAAGCCATGTCATACATTCATGAAGAAATGAAAACGTCCGGTGGTTTTTATGAAACGGTACTTGCCGGTATCGACTGGCTACGTTCCGGGCTGGTAGTTGAAATGGCCATGATGGAGGGTGCCGGGGCCGCATCATCCAGCAGCGATGCCGGTAAGCCGACCGCTCAGGCCGCTGAAAAGCTGTATCTTTCAGGGAATACCGATGGTGCACTAGCGCTTATTCATCGAATGTCTGACAGGAATGAGTTGCTGTTGTTGCAAGAGAAAATGAAGCAGGTACCGCTTAATACTCCACAGCAAGCAACCGTACTGACATCGATAGAAGAACGGCTGAACCGGCTACAGCCAGAGAAACCCAAGGCCCCTTCGGGGCGTTCAGCCCGACAAGGTTAAAGTCTGGTTATTGATACGTGGAACACCATTCCAGTGATTTCCACGAAAGGAGTTACGTTAACTCGTCATGGATGCCACACAGTTAATACACATCAGAAAACGGCTGGAAGTCCTGTTTGGCCTCAACACCTTTATCCGCAAGTTTCAGGATGAAGAGCAGGTTGTTGATAAGTTCCTGAAGGAATCTGACGCGCTGCCCAAACCACTGTTGAAAGAAGGCGTAATAGCCCGGGAAGTGCTGAAGCTGCTGGATCAGCGCTGGGTGTCTGTGGCTGATACGGAAGTGATTCCTGAAAAAATGGGGGTGCCGGAAGACCTGCTCGCTATTCGCATTTATGTGCTTAACCAGGTACTGGAAGCCTACCGAAAGATTCCGGATCAATATTTTAAGGAAAGTGACCACCGTGAGAATGTGCTGGAAGCGGTGCAGGAAGCCCTTGACGACCTGATCGAACAGGAAGAAGCCGAAGAGATGGGTGAAGAGTTCGATGATGAGGATGAAGACGACGATGATCTGGATTTCGATTTCTGACCAGGAGGTGTCATGAAGGATATTGTTGCCAGCGCAGTTGTAGATTTTGCTCGTACCATGGATGTAGATAATCTGGAGCTGCCTGATAATGGCGATGCCGTCTGTTTTGCCTTTGACATTGCCGGACAGTTTTTTATTGAATACGACGATCAGGGTCTTTATCTGTGTCTCGCCAGAGAGATCGCGGAGTATGACGCGGCCGAGAAGGCGGCCAGCGCATATCAACTCTGTCATTACAAAAATAGCCGGAAATATGACACCCAGATGGCGATCAAGGATGGTAATCAGATGATTCTGCTGGCTTTTCTGGCGCAGGAGCAGGTCACTGGGCCCGAAGTAGAAGCCGTTTTGCAGCATCTGGTTCAGATGCACGATCGAATTCAGGGCTGAATGCGATTACCGTCGTTTTTTTTATTTCGAATCATGTAGTTAGTCGGATATTTTTTCTGGACGTAAGTCTTATTGACTAAACTTTCTTAATAACAGTAGCCATTAAAAGTCGAGGCAGTAGTTATGACAACCAATATTAATGGCGTTGGCGGCGTTACCGAGAAAGGCTTACAGAAGTCCGACGAACAGGATCTTGAGAAACTCAAGGAACAGGCGGATTCTGACGATACCGCGCAATTTGATGCATTGATGAATGAAGGTGGTATCAAGAGTGAGAGTGAGACGAATGTGGCAGGTGAACCCGTGGTGTTCAAGGAAGCCCCTGCCAATGCCGGCGACAAGATCCTCAATGCTTTCATGGGCATGAAGGACAACATCGAAACACGGCACAGTGACATCAATAAAATGCTGGGCGGGGAAGGGTTCATGTCCATGAAGGACATGATCAGTTCCCAGCGGGCGATCACCAACCTGACCATGACGGAAGACCTGATCGCGAAGATTGTGGGTAAGGCCACCCAGAATATCGATACCCTGATGAAACAGCAGTAAACCAGCAGGGCGACCGGTAAAAACAAGGACGCTTTTACAGGTACATAGCGGTGCAAAAATCCAGATTATTAGCCTGCCTGGCATTTATACTGCTGTTGTCGGGATGTGAGGTGAAACTGTATACGGGGCTGACCGAGCGGGAAGGCAATGACATGCTGGCCATCCTGCTGGAAGGCGGTATCAACGCCCGCAAGGAATTGGATAAGGATAAGAACCTGACGCTCTTTGTGGGGCAGGATCAGGTGTCCCGAGCCATCCGAATGCTCCGGAATGAAGGTTTCCCGAAGGATCGTTTTTCGTCTGTCAGCGATATTTTCCCCAAAGATGGTCTGATCTCGTCGCCTACTGAAGAGCGCGCTCGTTATACCTATGCCATGTCACAGGAACTGGCCGCCACGTTGTCGATGATTGATGGTGTGCTAACGGCCCGGGTACATGTCGTACTGCCCCAGGATTCCGCTGGTATGCCTGAGGATGCTTTCCCCTCGTCTGCCTCGGTGTTTATCAAATACACTCCCGAGCTTGAGTTGGGTGGGTTTGTGCCCAAGGTAAAAACGCTGGTTGCAAACAGTATTGAAGGGCTGAGTCTGGATAAAATCACGGTTTCACTGTTCCCGTCCTCACGTATTGAGGGAAAACCGACGGAGGTTGTCAGTCCGGAATTATCATCTTTCCTTTCCATTCGGGTCAGTCCGGAAAGCAAGTCCCGTCTCTACCTGTTGTTAGGCAGTCTCTTGGTCTTGCTGGTAGGTGTTTCGGCCTTCTGCGGCTGGATCATCTGGCAAAAAATGCAGCGTAAGCGTCGGGGTAGTGATGAAGACGATGAGGGCTTCATGACGCCTGTTGAGCTGGATCGGGAACCATAAATTGTCATGGGCATGCAGCAGCTGGTGCAGTTACTGGATTTCAATTACGCCCCGGCGGCGTATATCGATGCCAGCTGGTTGCAACCGCTTGACCATGGTGATGTAGCCGCCGCGTTGTTAGGTAACCCGGTCGCTCAGCCCTGGATGTCGAAGTTTATTTTGCGTACGTTCAACCTGACCGATGATGTGGACTTCAACTTTGAAAGTGACGTGAAGCAAATTGCGTTACTGGAACGTCCCAGGCTGGCACAAACTGTTTACCATGCCGGGTTGTCATTAAATTCGGCCATGCTGCGAGGTATTGTCAAACGGCAGGAACGCAGCGCCATAGAGGCCTGTATCGGTGCGGATGCCTTTATGTTTGCGGTCAAGAAAGCGCCTTACATCGCAGGAGCTTTGCCGGAAAACTTCCCCTGTGATTTCCAGATTGACTGGAATAACCCGGAAGAAATGAAAAAACACCTGTTCCGGTCTGGCGTGAAACTGTTGGGAACCGTGCTGAAAAAGGAGCCTGAATGCTATAAGCGTCGTTTGTTATTCAAGTTTCCCGTGGCCAGTAAGGAATATTTTTATTCGGCCTCTGCCATGCAGAGCAGTGATGAGGTGATCCGCCAGGGCGGCATCATGTTGAAAAAACTGATGAAAGAGTTTTCAGGATGACTATTCGTGTCGTTGGCATTAACCACAATGCGATTCAGTTGCCTCAGGGAACCAAGGTACTGAAGGCTGCGGAATATCAGACCATCGCCCAACTGGCATCCATGCTGGATATTGCCAAAGAAAGGGCTGACTCCATTATTGAGCAGGCCAGAAAAACCTTTGAAAAAGAAAAGGTGCGTGGTTTTGATGAAGGCATGATGGAAAGCAAGATCGAGCAGTCTGAACAAATGCTTAAGATGGTAGGCCGCAGCATCAACTATCTGGCGGAAGTCGAAGGTGAAATGGCGGATATTCTGATGAATGCTGTTAAGAAGATCATTGACGGTTTTGATGATCGGGAGCTGACTGTTGGGTTGATACGCAGTGCACTCCAGCATGTCAGAAATGAGCGGCAGGTCAGTGTTCGCATTCCTCCGGGGCATTATACGTTTGTCAAAGAACGGATTGCCGAGATTCTTGCAGACTACAAAGGGGTTGGATTCATTAATCCGGTGTCTGATCCACGGCTGGATTCAGGCAGTTGCATTCTGGAAAGTCAGATCGGCGTGGTGGATGCCAGTATTGATATTCAACTCGAGGCTTTGAAACGACGCTTTGAAAGTATTTCTGCAGAAACAATGGGCGCCATTAAGCGTTCGGAAGCAGATATCTGATCGTTTAATCTTCATGCTATTAGGTTGTTTTCCCGTATTGCTTTTCTTCTGTTTTTGTAATCGCCAGAGGAATTAAAGTTTCATTTCTTCGGCGATTACAATGCTAACTCTTCTCCCAATATCCTCTCTTTGTAGGGTTTCCCTATTCAATTAACCCATTGCCGCTTTAAACAGGGTGTAATATATAATGCAAATGAAAAGTGATGTTTTGGAAGGGTGTGCGTTTTATATCTGTGAAAAGGGAAATACTATTTTTGATCAGGGCAGAGAGCTTGTTCGCAAGGTCTATTCGGATATATGGGGTACAACACAGTTCAATGATGATATGGATCTTGGTGTTGTTGCAATCAATCGTGATGGTGACACGATAGGGAATGTGAATATAGTCATCAGGCATCCACAGATACTGTTGTCAGCACCGATTTAAAATGTCCACTTTCCACCGATTGGATTTGACCTCCCGATTAACCCTTTCATGGCCGATATTTC
>NZ_BAABFL010000073.1:0-2605 GCF_039540975.1 Kistimonas scapharcae | reverse complement strand
TGCCTGAAGAGCACAGGGGACGCTCTCTTCATTCAATTTAGCCTTACTTCTTCAGATCGTTAAGCGGGAGTTAAGGATTTATCTCTCGCCTTGCAGTCTTAAAACATAAACAGATAGCAACGCGTACTTTATATCCGTGGAGATAATATATGATGCGAGAGATTCATGCAGTTTGTCGAGATATCCGTGCAGCAGGGACACATATTTATAACCATTTTTTTGATATCTATCATGCGATTATCACCTATTTTCGCGATTGGTCTGTCTGCGTATGCCCTCCAAGACATTTTGAAAGCCCGGTTGCATGCGAACCGAGTCCCGCTAAAATAAGCCAACGAAACATTCAACGTCAAACAGTCGATCCACGCTTAGAAAATAAGCTTATTACTGACCGTGCTGTCTATGAATCTTTTTCAGATTCATTAAGCAGAATTAATGCCGAGTCCGAAAACATCTACAACCAAAGAATATTAAGCATCGTTTTATCCCTACTATTACCAGCAAACCAGAGACGATTATTTCTTTTAGATCAATCTGAAATTGAAGACTCTAACTTAAATGAAATTGGCGATGTTTACCATCTAACATGTGTTCCAACAGAATTCTGCTTTTCAAAACAACGTACCGGTGTATGGCTACAGCTCCTTGGTAAAAATGAACATGGATACCTTGTTGTTGCTCAGCGCGAAAAAGATATTCAATGGTTTCCAGAAAGAGTAAATCTTGCATATAGAACAAAAGATTTTGTTCTTGCCAAAGACAAGAATAGCGTAAGGAGAAATGAAAAATTACATGGTAGAGGTGAGATTGCAGGTACAGAACATCTATATACACAGTCAACAATGACAGATGCCGACTTTAATAATATCACCAATTTACTCCGCATCCATAGAAATCAAGACCCTCATAGAAAAGGAATAATAAGATCTTTAGCCAGACTACCTGATGGTCACACTATCATGCTCTACTCTATATCATATCGACAAGCGCAATGATTATTAAGCCCTAACCTATTATTGTTATTTTGATATGATAAAACTCTCATTCCAATGAAACTGTTCATTTAAAAAAACTAATAACAGCCTGAAGCAATTCAAACAAACAAAATCGTCAAGCACACAAATACAAATACAAATACAAATACAAATACAAATACAAATACAAATACAAATACAAATACAACATATCATAAGAAACTTAAATAGTTTATTTCAGTGAATATTAAGAATATTGCCACCACAAGAGTTGATAAAACACGCAACCACAAACAATATGAAATCGAAAAACCCACAATGAATTATCATAACTATTGATACCAACACCTGTGAACTTCTATTTAATTGATTGCTCTAAAGTGTTTAGAACCTTATTTTTAAGCTAAGGATATACTAATGAGAAGTATTCAGGAAATAGGCATACATATATACAATTGTTTATTTGATACTTGTCATTCGATAAAACAGTTTTTCAGGAACTGGTGCATTTTCGCATGTCCTGCCCGTCGCTATGAAAGCCCCGTTTCCGTTATTCCTCCAGATACCAATATTAATCAAAGAAGGATACACTATCATCGAGCTGATGGTCGCTTACAACACACAGCCTACCCTTCCAATGATGATATATATAGGCGCTTCTATAATGCCAGAGCAAGAATCGATGCAGAAGCCGAATTGATCTATGATGGTTCAAATGCTTTAATAACCCAATCGCTCATTCTACCGGCCAATGAACGCAGGTTCTTCATGATCAGAAAGCCTAATGTAAGAGGCTTTCCGCATTTGCAAGGAATCGGTGATGTATGCAATCTTCAATATGAAACAAGGGTGCTCTGCTTCCCACCAAAGCATCAGAATATCTGGCTACAAATCATTGATAAAAATGAGTTCGGCTATTTGGTGGTTGCACAAAGAATGCAGGATCTACGCTGGTTCCCAGAACGTGCAAATCTTGCATTCCGTGAACAAACCTCATCTTCAGACTCAATATCTCCAAGACAGTTACAAAGGCATGCTAATACAAGAGGCGTACGCAGAATAATTGACTTACAAGAAATACCTAACACATTACAAGTTCATAGTGGCCATAATACAGCCGTAAGTGGCACAATAAAATCACTCTATCGCAGAACAGATGGAGAAACCGTAATCGCTGACACGTTTTAAAACAGGATTAACAACCAATCAACCAATTCAGTTCAACAAAACAAGAACCTCTTAAAATTCTTTTTCACTTCTTAGCAAACCCTATATTATCGGGTAAAAATCCAACATCCTATCATAACTAAAAATCCCATTTAGGGAAGGTGCGAATAAGTCCACCTTCACCTTCGGTAACCCTTGGCATTACTGACACTGCTATTGGAAAAAGAGACTTATTCGCAGCTTCCTTAGTTGTTCATATCAAGTTTTGCGCAACTCATAGGCAATGCCGATGTCATATCTACATATTTTTAATATGAAAAATCATCTAACTAAACAACAGATCAAAACTAACACATTAACATTCAACAATAAACCTAATCACTTGCGTATTCTGGCACAACTTGAACACCGATTCTGGTAACTCTTGAACACCCATTCTGGTAAGTCTTGAACACTGATTCTGG
>NZ_BAABFL010000072.1:0-2174 GCF_039540975.1 Kistimonas scapharcae | reverse complement strand
TAACACTCTCGGGAACAGTAATTTCCACTGGAGTTGCTGGTGCCTTCAACAACGCTGCGGGCAAGGCGAAATATTTTCCGACATTGCCTGCAGGTTCGCTGAACTTGATGCGCGGCATAGTGACAGGCTTTTGAACAGTAGTGATTTTTTGATTTATTCAGGGCGCTCCGTGTCGTGAAGAACGACTTCAGGCAACAATCACATTGCGTTTGCAAGCGACGGGCTTTTCGGGTCGCATTCCCTTTAGCTCCACTTTTTCGTGCCGCACAACTGGTACAACGACGTGCCAGATTATCCTTACGAACGATTTGCTCCCTGCCGCAATCACAGCAAATACGGATGCGTGTCCAATTGGATCGATTCCGGTTTGCCATTATGCCAACGCCCTCCATCGCAGCTCGGCCACAGGCCAGTGTTCCAGTTTCTCAACGGGGGTTTGTTGGATGTCTCCGGACATGGGTTCCGTCCCTGAAAAGCAAAACGCCCCGGAACAGATCCGAGGCGTTGGAATTTGAGCTGCATGGCCTTCCGGCGTAGCGCTGCACAAGCATACAAAAAATCTACACCAAAACCCGGCGATCCGTCCCACATGCGGTTTGCTCCCAACACGAATGACACACCCTGGAGAGGAATCTCTGTATATAACTCACTCTATTTCCCCATGAGATTGCCTCAGCAAAACAGCCAGCAACGCCCTGTGCCAACGACGATGGACTGAAGACCGGGGCATACCTGTGCGTTGCGCAATCGCCCGCCAAGCCAGGCCGGAGGCTCTGAGCCAGACCAGCTTGCGATCTTCGTCCACCAGCACGGCCAGCCAACGGATACACTCCAGCATCCGCTCCTCATCATCAGGGGTTGGCCGTACCGATAACACCTCCCGTTCCGCACGACGGATTTGCTCCCGCTGGTCGAAAATCATCTCAGGCCAGCCTGAGGAGTGGCCCAGCTTGATACCAGACGGAAGTCGTTTGGCGGTCAGCCAGGCATCCCGGTAACGCTGCGCCAGTTGGTCGATGTTTTTGTCCATGGTTTTCATTCCCCCATTAAACATCCAATGTCGCTTACTCATATCCGTATGTCGTATGTAGGGCATATTTTGGGTATGCCCTACTATACATACGTAGTATGTATGGATTCC
This sequence comes from Kistimonas scapharcae, assembly GCF_039540975.1. Classification (NCBI taxonomy): domain Bacteria; kingdom Pseudomonadati; phylum Pseudomonadota; class Gammaproteobacteria; order Oceanospirillales; family Endozoicomonadaceae; genus Kistimonas; species Kistimonas scapharcae. The sequence goes on along the minus strand of NZ_BAABFL010000072.1, from coordinate 1,033 downwards.
CGGGAAGACGATTTTCTATAAATATCAATCACTTAACCGTTCCCAAATGCTTCCCGACCGGAAATGACCGGGAAGCATTTTTTGCCCTTCTTTTCTATTGCATATCAAACAGTTACACCCACTTCCTCGAAAAAATCTCCTTCCCAAATGCTTCCCAACGTCCGTTTTGGGAAGCATTTGGGAAGCATTTTCGAAAGATTCAAAGGCCATTTCAGCCCCCTGTAAACGACATTGTTTATATACATTTCAGCCGCCATTTGACGGCTCATACGAAGTCAGCTCCCTGCCCAAAAATACCCTTTCCCTGGGCAAACTGACCGCTCCTCACATCCAGCCATTTATGCTCCCTGGAGTTCGCCGCCATGCCCTTGACCAGTCTTGGCGGATGCTCGTTCAGTAGGGTTTGAACCATCTCCTCAAGCCGCTTTTTCGACAGCTGGTGGAAGGCTCTGGGTAATCGGTTGCGCTGTTTGTAGACACCGTTCTCCCCGGTATGGGTAAAGGGATGCCCCCGCTCAGCCGCCTCGCGGATGGCTGTGGTCAATATACCCAGCAGCTTGTATTCCGGTTCTTCCAGTTGTTTCAAACGGCGGGTGGCATCTTCCAGTAATCCGGTATCGGCTCGCAGGAAAGTCCGCACCTTGCGATTGGCCGGCCCGTTGGCCTTAACGACCGCGCCCTGGTACACAGCCCGTTCCTGATAAGGCTGATTGAGACAGTTAAAGACCAGATGGGCTTTTTCCTCTGTCGCTGGCCAGAGGGCGTAGGCCATACGAACACCGTCCACCAGCGCCGTGGTACCACGGATGGCGCCCCGTGCCTGTTCCGATGACTCAATGGGTGTTGAGCTCTGTGGCTTGCGCATATGGTGGGCCACAATCACCGAGGCGCCACTGGCGGAGGCCAGACCGGCCAGCGCTCCGGTGAACAGGGAACCCGCCGATGTTTTGGCGTTGACATCGGCCTGGGCAAAGGACGACAACGGATCGAAGACCACCAGCTTGAGATTCTCAAGCGCCATCAACTGCTGCCG
>NZ_BAABFL010000071.1:0-962 GCF_039540975.1 Kistimonas scapharcae | reverse complement strand
ATTGCCGACTTTATCAGTCGTATGCACAAGCCGGTGGGACAACTGTTTATTCAGGTTTTGATGATCTGTGACCAGCTCGGTCTGATCGGTAAGGACATGTTTGCCATTGATGGTCGCAAGATGTCATCCAATGCCAGCAAGGAATGGAGCGGTACCCACAGCGAGCTTAAAGGTAAAAAGAAAAAGCTGGAGAAAGCCGTTTCCCGTCTGTTGAAACGTCATCGGGAACACGATGCTCATGAACAAGTGAATCCTCAGCATCAACGAGACGATGAGCAGCGTATTGAGACACTGAAAAAAGCCTCACGCCGCATCAAGACGTTCCTGAAGGAACAGCCAGAGCGGACCAATAAACGTAACCAGCCGCTTAAAGGCAATGTGACTGACCCGGACAGCGCCAAGATGAAGACTGCCAAAGGGGTTATCCAGGGGTATTGCGGTGTGGCGGCTGTCGACAGCAAGCATCAGGTCATTATGCATGGAGAAGCCTATGGTCAGGGTGCTGAACAATCGACCCTGATCCCGACGGTAAAAGCGATTGATGCCCAGTGTCGCTGGCTTGGACATAGCGATATATTCAAAACTGCCAGAATAACCGCAGACAGTGGTTTTCATTCCAGGGAGAACCTGGAAGCACTGTCCAGGCTAAACGTGGATGCCTATATCGCTGACAACCAATACCGCCAGCGTGATCCTGACTTTGATCAGGCCGGACGTTTCCGGGTTCAGCATAAAAAGGAACGAGCGGCGTTGGCCAGAAAACGAGGCAGAACGGTTGCCACCGGGCGCTTTACGACACGAGACTTTCAGTTCGATACCCGCACCATGACCTGTTCCTGTCCGGCCGGGAAACCCATGTGGCTCAGCAGCGCGAAGGCAATGATTGGCGGACAACCGGCTTATCAGTTCTGCGGTTATGTACACCATTGCCGGGATTGTCCGATGAAAGCGCAGTGCCTGCG
>NZ_BAABFL010000070.1:0-8762 GCF_039540975.1 Kistimonas scapharcae | reverse complement strand
TCCCCGCCAAATCCGTGAATCTTCTTCAGGTTGTGAAGGGCACACATAAGCTGCCACTGCCCGTTGACCTTGGGGCGTCCCCGTAAAGTGAGTTCCGATAACCCCATCGCCTGCATGTGGGCAAAAGGTGGTTCGGCAACCGCGAGCCGCTTGCTGTAAACCCGTTTGCCAGCCGGGCTGTCGATCTTGTCTTTCATGATTTGCAGAACATCCGGTTTCTGCTGGTCGACGACCTCCTTATAAAAGAAGGCGACAGAACGCGGCCTTTTCTGGTCGGAGCGGCGCAGGCACTGCGCTTTCATCGGACAATCCCGGCAATGGTGTACATAACCGCAGAACTGATAAGCCGGTTGTCCGCCAATCATCGCCTTCGCGCTGCTGAGCCACATGGGTTTCCCGGCCGGACAGGAACAGGTCATGGTGCGGGTATCGAACCGAAAGTCTCGTGTCGTAAAGCGTCCGGTGGCAACCGTTCTGCCTCGTTTTCTGGCCAGCGCCGCCCGTTCCTTTTTATGCTGAACCCGGAAACGTCCGGCCTGATCAAAGTCAGGATCACGCTGGCGGTATTGGTTGTCAGCGATATAGGCATCCACGTTTAGCCTGGACAGTGCTTCCAGGTTCTCCCTGGAATGAAAACCACTGTCTGCGGTTATTCTGGCGGTTTTAAAAATATTGCTGTGCCCCAGCCAGCGACATTGGGCATCAATCGCTTTTACCGTCGGGATCAGGGTCGATTGCTCGGCACCCTGACCATAGGCTTCCCCATGCATAATGACCTGGTGCTTACTGTCGACAGCCGCCACCCCACAGTAACCCTGGATGACTTCTTTGGCAGTCTTCATCTTGGCGCTGTCCGGGTCGGTCACATTGCCTTTAAGCGGCTGGTTACGTTTATTGGTTCGCTCTGGCTGTTCCTTCAGGAACGTCTTGATGCGGCGTGAGGCTTTTTTCAGTGTCTCAATACGCTGCTCGTCGTCTCGTTGATGCTGAGGATTCACTTGTTCATGAGCATCGTGTTCCCGATGACGTTTCAACAAACGGGAAACGGTTTTCTCCAGCTTTTTCTTTTTACCTTTAAGCTCGCTGTGGGTACCGCTCCATTCCTTGCTGGCATTGGATGACATCTTGCGACCATCAATGGCAAACATGTCCTTACCGATCAGACCGAGCTGGTCACAGATCATCAAAACCCGAATAAACAGTTGTCCCACCGGCTTGTGCATACGACTGATAAAGTCGGCAATGGTCGTGAAATGCGGCTGACTGTCAGCTGAAAGCGCCATGAAGACCGCATTCTCACGACAGGCTTTCTCAATCCTGCGGCTGGATGTGATGCCTCGGGAATAAGCAAATAATACGATCTTCAAGAGCATGGCCGGATCATACGCCAAGCGCCCGGTATCATCGTTATGGTAATGATCATGGNTGTCGTACGGCTTGAAGCGAGGCATGGCAGGGCTCGAAATAGAACTCTGGGGCAGATTTCTAAAGGATATCTGCTATGCCGGGGACTGCCAGTGCTTCCAGACGTTTTTCTACAGACTCAACGCCCGCATTTGCGGCTGATTTGGAGTGCAGCGGAAAACCAGTCCGACAACATACGTTTGTTATAACTTGCCATGAATATTTAAAAGGTCAGACCATGGATCATCTGACTCTATACGATGAACTGCTCGGTGACAGTTTGCACATACGATAGCAAGGTCAGATTCCTTGGTTTTTTCACCAGCCTTTATTTTGTTCAATGGTTTCTTATGGTGAGCTTCTGCATAACTAAAACCGTACTTGGGTAGAAAGTCATAACCACAAACCTCACAAAATAAGGCGCCATGCTCCTTAACAAATCTATCTTTTGCTTTTTTTACTAGTAGGCTATCGCGCTCCCTTACTTTGTGAGTTCTAAGACGCGTTTTACTTTCATCTGTTTCATACTCGTCACCTTCTAAGTCAACTATTTCTCCGCACCACAAAGACCATATTTTGGTAAATTCGCTTGATGATAATCTAAAGTTTGTACCTTGCCTTGCCGTTAAAAGCTGCATCTTTGACAATTCGTTATCTCTGAGCAGCAGACCCGACTCAACTAACCCTTTCTCAATATCAAGACGAGTCTCCTCGATCTTTATTCCAACTTTGGTCTCGGAAACCTCTCTTTTCTCCCAATATTCTTCAAGCAAGAATTCAGGATGAAGCACTTCGCTCTTATTCACAGGAGCTTCAATTATTTTTCCATATGCAACTAATCCATATGGATCTTTAGATTTACCTTTAGAGCGCCATATGAAAACTCTGTCACCAACTTGCATTTCATCTTGATGCTTCTGATGTTTGACAGCCCAGTAGATATAGTCGAAGCCTTTAAGGTAAGCATCTATATCAAAGTCTTCTCTATTTCCTCTAAATATCCAGTCGGTCACATTAGCTCCCTCAAGTTATAACAGAGGTTTATACGAACCGAGTTCGCATAATGTACTATCTATTTATTAATTGTCTTTTATAAAAGATCTGTATATCAATGTGTTAGGTCTGTTTCGGGCTGAATACCCATTTATCAGCTGGTTCGCATTTGCTGATTTTTTATTATGTTCGGTTAACATAATATTCTCTGAATAAAGCTAGAAACTATCTTTTTTCAGGAGGTTATGAAGTGTTCTTCATAAACATGCATATGCGAAACATCAATTCCGTCACTAGTGTGAGCTGGCTTGCCTGATGGATGTAGAAAATGAGGTCATCTGGACTCGCGTTATTTTTCAGACACGCTACCGCCCGCCGGCCCACACTCTTCACCGAAAAAGCTTTTCACATATTTTTAGCAACTAATGTCGTTTACTTGGACGAGCGCCAAGATTATACGGATGTACCAGATAATGAAAATGCTCTGAATCGTGTTTCAGTCGGGCAGATACGCTGTTGTGGCGGTCTCAACACGTTTTCCCACCTGCACACTCTTGGCTAAGCTTAAAAAATCACCGGTTTTGGCAAGGATGACACCATGGATATCAAGGAGCAGATAGAAAACGGCATCATCGCCCATGGCGTGTGGAAAATGCGCATCCGGCGGGCCATCACCTCCGGCCAGAGCGATTGGTCACCGGAGGTGGTGCGTCAGGATAACCAGTGTGAATTCGGCCAGTGGCTTTACGGCCTGGAAGATAAATCGTCACCTTTCTTTGACGACGTAAAATCCCTGCATGCGGAATTCCACAAAACCGCCGCAGCCGTTCTGGCCATGGCCCTGGCAGGCAACAGGGATAAGGCGATAGCCGCCCTCAATGTCGGGGGCAAGTACGACACCATTTCCCATGCCTTGAGCGAGAAGCTCATGGCGTGGAAGCGCAAGGCCTGATGTCACCTTCTTCGATAGCAGTCCGGTGCTGTGTGCGGACTGGTTCCCTGCTGTGTTTCTTAAGCCATTCACCCGCGCACGATCAAAACATAACGTTATGTCTCAAATGCAGAAGCCGGCGGTTGCCTTAAGGCATTGAGCAGCTTGCAGGTTGTGTTTTAAATGCAGGGCGTGTCGTGATATTTCAGGATGAAGTTAAGCGACTGCTTAAAGGGTGGTAGCCGAGGCCGGACTCGAACCGGCACGCTTTTAAAGGCAACGGATTTTGAATCCGTCGTGTCTACCAATTCCACCACTCGGCCATAGTAGATCATCGGAAGGTTATGAGGGTGCAGCAGGAAATAAGGTGCGTTTCACACGCAGAAACTGCGCTGGAAACCCTTCCGAAAGCGAGCGGGAGTATATCAAAACCTTTTCAGCATGCAACAGACTTTCGTGCTGTTGTGCGCGTTTGTGTCGGAACATTTCTCGGGCAGGGGGGTCAAATTTGCAGGGGGCGTGTGTTTGTACGATGTTTTCAGTGTGGTTTCGCCACCGTCATCCCTGGTAAGCGGTTGATGCGCCATTGTGATGGCTTTCCCTGGTCGCCCGGGTGCCCGTAATCATCGGGTCCGCCACTGTCGTGAACGAAAGGAGTGTTATGCAGAGCAGAACCCTGGGCAGCACCTTCATTATTGCCGGCACGTCCATCGGCGCAGGGATGATTGCCATGCCGCTGGTGACGGCGATGGTGGGTTTTCGGGCCGCTGTCATTTTGATGGTGGTGAACTGGCTGCTGGCGGCGGGGTCTGGTCTGCTGGTCGCCCAGGTCTGTTGTGCCCGCACTAATGTGACGACGCTGTTTGGCGCCGCCAGCGAGCAGCTGGGGCGTCCCGGCCGGGTAGCGGCGACGCTGGCCACAATCTGTCTCCCTTATGCACTGTGTGCGGCTTATATTGCCGGGGCTGCGGGTTACCTGGCCGGTTCCCTGGAACACTGGTTTGGCCTGGTGCTGCCGTTTGGCGGGGAGGCCATTGCGGTCACCCTGGTGTTTGCCGCCGTCATTCAGGCAGGCACCCGTTATGTGGACTGGGTGAATCGCTCCCTGTTCCTGCTGCAGCTGGCCATGCTGGCGGTGCTCTTGGTGGCTTTATTGCCTTCCGTTGACTGGGCCCGGCTGGATAGCCCCATGACCTCGCCCCATTACCTGGTGGCGGCCCTGCCATTGTTCTTTACCTCGTTTGGTTTTCAGGCCACGGTGCCGAGCATAGTCCGGTACCTTGATGGGGACCCGAAACGCTTTCGTCCCGCCATCCTCTGGGGAGCGAGTTTGCCGATGCTGGTCTACCTGCTCTGGACGGCGGCATCCAACGGGGTGGTGTCCCACGATGCCCTGGTGCAGATGAGCCATGATCAGGAGCCTGTCAGTGCGCTGGTTATCTCCCTGAGTGAAGCCAGCCACTCAGCCGGAGTGACGACGGCTATTTCGTTGTTTACGGCACTGGCGCTGACGACCTCTTTCCTCGGGGTGGCCCTGGGGTTGTTTGACTATATGGCGGAAGCCATGGGGCATGCGGATTCAGTCAGGGGGCGCTGTCGCACCGCGGCCATCACCTTTCTGCCCCCGTTGGTTGCCGTGCTGATGGTGCCGGGGGCGTTTATTGCCGCTTTGGGATTTGCGGCTGTTGCCCTGGTGGTGTTGGCATTGCTGCTGCCGGGGTTGATGGTCAGGAAGCTCTACGGCGACTGTCTTGAAGGCTGGCAGCAAGCACTGTTATGGCTGGTGATGGGGGTCGGTGGGGTGATTATTCTGGCGCAGGTGCTGGTGGGCGTGGGGGTTATGCCCCGGTTGGGTTGATACGTGCCTTCCGGTTGAAGGCACTTATTCCGCATTGGGGCAACCCGTTACGGCAGTTTGTTCAACGCTTTCAGTGATACGCCAACGACCAGAACGCCAATCGCCTTGCCCTGGTCCATGACCGGTACAGAGACTTGCACTACCATGGTGCGGGTACTTTTATCGAACTCGGGTTCGCCAATCACCACCTTGCCTTTGCCGTTGTCAAACGCGTTGATCCATTTGTCTTCATCCCCCTGCCAGTAGTCTGAGGTGAACTGGGTGACGGCGACATTGGCGCCCTTGTTGTCGCACAGGAACATTTCGGGGTAGCGGGGGCGGTGCTTTTCTGCGACCTTCCGTAAAAACTGGGCGGCAGGGTGGTGGAATGCCCGGATCATCAGGTTGTTGGGGGACCCCTTCTGTTTCATCACCGTTTTCCAGCTGGCATCCATCTTCTTGATGGCGCTGAGGGGGATATCCAGTTCATTTTGTTTTCTGGCCGCATCAATCACCTTCTCAAGGCTGACCCAGGTTTTGATCATCTGGATATCCTCCGCCAGCTGGGCTTTCATCACAGACGTCAGCCCCTGGGCTTGCAGCGAAGTGGTCAGGCTGAGCAGTAAAGTCATCAGTGCCGAAAGGCAGAGGCGGGGCATGGACGTTCCCTCGTCACAAATCAAGCGGGTATATAAACACACTATAGGAGAGTCTGGCCTGCCTGGCTTTTTTAGGGGCTGGTCGTCTTTAAGTTGAACACTGTCGTCTGTTGCAGGCAGCAGGCTGTGAATGCCCTATAATCGTGCACAGCTGTACAAGAATAATAACTAGAATGTGGCAGCATGAAGCGTTTTATCCGGTTATCTTCCCTAATGTCCCCTTACCTCGCTGGCGGGTTATGTCTTTTTCTGGCGGGTTTGCTCCTGGTCTCCTTTTGGCTGGCGGAGGCGCCAACGCCAGGGGGGACCGATGATGTATCCGATGAGTCTGTCGGCACGGCCATTGGTCAGCGTCACGCGAGTGTTCCCCTGAATGCACAATCCCCGGCGCCACCTGAAGCGCACGATAGTGGCCTGCCGCGCTCGTTGCGGGGCACTGTGCCGGATGGTGTTATCCAGCTGGATGCTGACGGTAACCTGATGATTACCCGCGGTATTCGCGACCGTTTTGACTACTACCTTGCCACCCTGGGTGAAATCTCATTGGTACAGCTGATCGACAGAATTGAGTCCGAGCTGGCGGCAGGCTATGCCCCGGAAGTGGCCACTCGGCTGAAGGCATTGCTGCACCAGTACATTGACTACCGTGAAGCCTTAATGGTTGAAGCGCTTGAGGCGTTGCCTCCACTGGACCATAAGATGGATATCGCAGCCTATCAGCAGCGCTGGCAGAAGTTATACGACCTGCGCCGGCGTCATCTCCCATCAGATGTGGCGGATGCTTTCTGGGGTGCGCAGGAGCGGTACGACCAGTACGCACTGGAACGAATCAGCCTCTTGAATAATCCCGGCCTTTCTGATGATGAACGCCAGGCGGCGTTATCCGTACTGGTGGAGACCTATGTCGATGTGGCCGGTGCTTCAATCGCGGCCCGTCAGCCGTTGACGCTGCTGGCAGCGCAGCAGGCAACCGCATCGGAACAAGCGGATTCTGCAGCGTTATACCGCCAGCGGGCTTCTGTCTGGGGGGATGCTGCAGCTGAACGGTTGGCGGCACTGGATCAACAGCGGCAGGCATGGGAGCAGCGTCTCCAGGCCTACCAGCAGGAGCGGACTGTGCTGGTAGCGTCCGGCGTTGATGAAACCGCGCTGGCCACATTGCAGCGTCAGCATTTTTCTGACCATGAACTGCGACTTGTGCAGGCTATGGAACGATTGCAGTAGCAGTAAGCATCCGGTGTTAGCCGGGTAAACCACCGGTTCTCTGGGCAGTCGGGAGTGACCTCAATAACAACAAGAATCAACGATAATCGGGATTGAGCAGAGCAATGACAACACAGGCAATGAAAACAGGCATCGCCGGGCTGGCGCTGGCGGTATTGGTGGCAGTGAGTCAGCCATCACAGGCGTTCTGGTTCTGGAAAACAAAAGATACCTATACCGAAACCCGGTATCCCATCGTACTGGTCCACGGCATGCTGGGCTTTGATGCGATATTGGGAGTGGATTACTGGTACCGGATCACCGGCGAGCTGTCCCGGAGTGGCGCCGAGGTTTATGTGGCGCAGGTGACGGCGCTGGACAGTTCCGAAGCCCGTGGGCTGGAGCTGATCACCCAGCTGGAAAACCTCAAGGCGATTACAGGGGCAGAGGGTTTTAACCTGATCGGTCACTCCCACGGCGGGCCAACCAGCCGGGTGGCTGCGAGTCTTCGGCCGGACCTGGTGAAGTCAGTCACCAGTGTCGGCTCGCCCCATAAGGGCAGTCCGGTGGCGGATGTTGTGCTGGGTGTCAGTGAAAAACCGGTGGCAGAAACGGTGGTGACCGGTGTGCTCAATGGTCTGGGCACATTGATCAATGGTCTGTCCAGCAATCCGACCGATAACGGGCAGGATGCCATGGCCTCGCTGCAGGCCCTTAGCCTGGCGGGCAGTGCGGCCTTTAACCAGCAGTATCCGGAAGCAATTCCTGCAGATTGCGGCGAAGGGGATTATTCAGTCAACGGTATCCGTTATTACTCCTGGAGCGGCACGGAACCGTTTACCAACCCACTGGATGTCACCGATTACGCCCTGACGCTGGTGGCCCTGGCGATCGATGAGCCGAATGACGGGCTGGTGGGCCGGTGCAGTTCCCACATGGGGATGGTGATTCGGGATGACTACAAAATGAATCACCTGGATGAGGTGAACCAGGTGCTGGGGCTTCACAGCCTGCTGGATACGGATCCGGTCACGGTGTACAGGCAGCATGCCAACCGGTTGAAGAACGCGGGTCTCTAAACAGTATGGGAAGGGCTGAAAACGCCCTTCCGCTCTGCGAGGGGTGATTATTTGTCGTCGGGGATTTCCAACGAATAATCCACCGAAAGAATGTTCCCGCTATTGTCTGTTTCAAATATAAATCCCATCAGGTCTCGAAAAAATACACCACGAATGAAAAGCCACTGGTTGCCATTCTGCCGGATGGCCTTGTGTTCCATGTCTTCGCTGCCATATCCTTCCCTGATGGGGTACAGAATATCCAGTGCCGCTTCAAGGATGGAAGCATCCTGCCGGGTTTTCAGCTGGAAATCTTTTTTCAGGCATTTCTTGAGTTCAGGCACCGGTTGATTGGTTGAGGGATTGTCTATTTCGATGACCCGGCCTTTCTGCATGGCCAGAATGACTGCGCTTTCTGAGCTGTAGTTGTTGTTTCTTCTGGTAATCGTGGTGTCGTAAAACTGTGCGGAAAACGCCCTGGTCAGGGCTTTGCTCTCCAGCTTGGTGATATCCGTTTCTATTGTGACGTTTTCACGTTTCAGGATGGCGGCATGAATAGCCTGTTCTTCCGCTTCGGTGAGGGACTGGTTGGGTCGTTTGTAAGTACTCAAAAACTCCTGTGCAGACCACATGGCAGCCAGCATGAGGCGTATTCGATAATATTTGCCAGTCTCGGA
>NZ_BAABFL010000069.1:0-660 GCF_039540975.1 Kistimonas scapharcae | reverse complement strand
TACCGTTGCCCTGATGGTGTTGTAATTGCGACATAAACGCTCCTTGTCGGTTAGTCATCCAGATCTGCAGGCTTCGCCCATTCAGGGAGATCAATGGTTAAAAAGTCCGTGGCATAGGCAGGCCAGATGCCGGTTTCACGGCAACCATGGTAGTTAACCAGGTATTGGCGATACAGGTCATGGCCCTGCATAAGCAGTTCAGGGCTGGCCATATACAGGCCGATGGCGTAAGGCGGTTCTTTTTCAATGGCCAGCCACGCAAAACCGGTCGCCTTCATACCGGCATGGCGACAGGCCTCCNTCTTCCCGGTAGTAATCCGGTCGTGCCCGACACCACTCACCGGTGTGGTTGTCGATGTAAAAAATGGAACGTTCCGCCACGCCGCCGGAAAAACACTTTGCCGCTTTGGGATGCGCGGCCACCGAGGCAATAACCCCCTCGGCCAGTGCCATATCGTCTTCGGAAAGAATGGTTTTAGTCTCCGCCATTTCTCTTAAGAACTCATCCCAGATAATCACATCACTGTCGTGCGCCTTGATCAGGGCAGTCACATCCTCTTTCCGGGCTTTGGCGGGGATCTTCAGGCCGATCCCCTTGCAGTACGACGCCATTTCCTCAAGCGTCCGCACCGATTTGGGGTAATTGGCACGAACCGGCGT
>NZ_BAABFL010000068.1:0-1495 GCF_039540975.1 Kistimonas scapharcae | reverse complement strand
GTACCGGTTGTTCTGGTGGATGATCTGACAGAAACGCAGATACGTGCTTTTCGAATCTTGATAAACCAGTCGGCTCATTGGGCAGAGTGGGACGAGGAAATGTTGGCTGTAGAGCTGAAGCAACTTGAAGCCGAGGACTTTGATCTCGATATTTTAGGATTCAGTGACGAGGAACTGGATGGCCTGTTGCTGGAAGAACCGGCGGATAACAGCGAAGCAGACGACAATGTGCCGGAACCGGAAGGGCATCCTGTCAGTCAGCCGGGTGATCTCTGGATTCTGGGTAGCCATCGAGTGCTCTGCGGCAGCGCCACGGAAACGGCTGATGTCGAACACCTCATGGACGGCCAGCTGGCCGACATGGTGTTTACCGATCCGCCCTACAACGTGGACTACGGCAACAACGCCAAGGACAAACTCCGTGGCAAGGATCGCCGGATCAAGAACGACAATCTGGGCGTAGGATTCCATGCATTCCTGCTGGCCGCCATGACCAACATGCTCGCAGTCTGCAAGGGAGCTGTGTACGTCTGCATGAGTTCATCGGAGCTGGACACTTTGCAGAAGGCGTTTCGTGAGGCTGGCGGCAAGTGGTCGACGTTTCTGATCTGGGCAAAGAATACCTTCACCCTGGGCAGGGCCGATTACCAGCGCCAGTACGAGCCGATCCTCTACGGCTGGAAGGAGGGCAATGATCACTTCTGGTGCGGTGCCCGTGACCAGGGCGATGTCTGGTTCTTCAACAAGCCGGCCCGTAATGATCTCCATCCCACCATGAAGCCGGTGGAGCTGGTCGAGCGGGCCATCAGGAACTCGTCCAAATCCAAAGATATCGTGCTGGACCTGTTTGGTGGCTCCGGCAGCACCCTGATTGCCTGCGAGAAGACCGGGCGTCAGGCCAGGCTCACGGAGCTGGATCCCAAATACGTGGATGTGATCGTACGCCGCTGGGAGGAGTACACCGGCAAGGAAGCCGTACTGGACGCCAGTCAGCTGACCTTCTCCCAGACAGCGCAGGAGCGTGGACATGAACGACATGATCCAGCAGCGGCTTGACCAGATCGATGGCAAGCTGGACAAACTCTCCGATGCGGTCAGTCGGCTGGCGGCCGTCGAAGAGCGTNTGGAACACCAGGCTAGTGCCCGGGGCGTGGTGCTGGCCTCGGTGGAGCGCTTCGGCTGGCTGATCCTGACTACCACCATCGGCATTGTCGCCTACACCCTCAAGGACTGAGACATGGGCAAGCGAAACGAAACCAATGTGGTGGTCGTGCACTGCTCGGCCACCCGCCCGGACAGCAAGGTCACCTTTGACGACATCCGCCGCTGGCACATGATGGAGCGTGCCTTCATGGATATCGGTTACCACTTTGTCATTGAGCGCGACGGCAGCCTCAAGCAAGGTAGGGCTATTGATGATTGGGGTGCCCATGTGAAAGGCCACAATCACGAAAGCGTTGGCATTTGCCTGGTGGGTGGCATGGATGCCAGGGGG
>NZ_BAABFL010000067.1:0-1544 GCF_039540975.1 Kistimonas scapharcae | reverse complement strand
GTGGCACCTTGAAACGCTCCATGCGTCAGCACCACAAGGCCGGCGAAAAGCTGTTTGTTGATTACGCCGGGCCGACAGTTCCCCTTGTTAATCCGGATACCGGTGAGGTTTCCCACAAGGCTCAGATTTTTGTCGCGGTGCTGGGCGCATCCAGCTATACCTTCGCCGAGGCCACGCTTACCCAGAAGTCCGAGGACTGGATCGGCTCCCATGCCAGGGCATTCGCCTTCTTTGGAGGCTTGCCGGAAGTGGTTGTGCCGGACAACCTCAAAAGCGGTGTCAAAACAGCCTGCTACTACGATCCGGACCTGAATCCGTCGTATCAGCATCTGGCCAATCATTACCAGGTGGCTATCATCCCGACGCGCCCCTACAAGCCGAAGGATAAAGCCAAGGCAGAAGTCGGGGTACAGGTCGTCGAGCGGTGGATACTGGCCCGGTTACGCCAGGAGACTTTCTTTACCCTGGCGGAGCTTAATGCCCGTATCCGTGAGCTCCTGACCGTTCTTAACCTTCGCCCCTTCAAAAAGTTGCAAGGCACGCGGCGCAGTCACTTCGAACAGCTGGATGAACCGGTACTGCGGCCATTGCCGAAACAACCCTTTGTTTATGCGGCCTTTCGTAAGGCGCGAGTCCACATCGATTACCATGTCCAGTATGAGTGTCACTACTACTCGGTACCCCATCAGCTGGTCAGAAGAGAAGTGGAAATTCAGGCTACGGAGAACTGCATCACCATCTGCCATAAGGGGCAGGTTGTCGCCTGCCATGTCCGCTCGTACAAGCCGGGATATACAACACTGCCAGCCCATATGCCGGACAGGCACCGCCATCAAAGGGCGTGGACGCCGGAACGCCTGCTGGCCTGGGCAAAAGACATCGGTTCTGATGTCCATTGGCTGACCCGGTACATGCTTGATACGCGGGAGCACCCGGAACAGGTTTACAGGGCGAGCCTGGGCCTGTTGAACCTGAACAAAAAATACGGTGGGGAACGGCTGAATAATGCCTGCCACCGCGCCCGGCATATCGGAGTTTATCGTCTGAGAAATATCCGCAGCATTCTGGAAACCGGGCAGGATCGAATCCCTGTCGAGGATGCGTCAAAACGAACCACTCTGCCACTGACGCCAGCCCATGAGAATGTACGCGGCGCGAGTTGTTACCAGTAAAGGAGGAGGCGTGATGATTAACGAAACCCTGAACCGTCTGCGCTCCATGCGTCTCACTGGTATGGCCGATGCGTTCTCCATGCAGCAGGAAAACCCGGCCACCTACGAAGGCCTGAGCTTCCCTGAGCGACTGGCACTGCTCGTGGAACAGGAAGAGGTTGAGCGTAATAACAAACGTCTTGCCCGACTGCTGAAACAGGCCCGGTTCAAACTGGCGGCCCGAACATCGGACATAGACTACGAACATCCGCGAGGATTGAAGCAGAGTCAGATCGCTGGCCTCAACAGCTGTGACTGGCTGCACAAGCACCGGAACCTGTTGATCACTGGCCCCTGTGGCAGTGGCAAGAGCTACCTTGCCTGTGCGCTGGG
>NZ_BAABFL010000066.1:0-1246 GCF_039540975.1 Kistimonas scapharcae | reverse complement strand
GTGATTTCCAACAGTCGTGATGATCGGGAGCGGCTGGGCAGGCTGTTTGCCACAAGCATGCTGGGTATTATCGGTAAGTTGGCACCAATCGTTCCCTGTCGTGTAAACCTTGATGTTTTCAGGCAGGAGCCCGCACTGGATTTCAGCGATGACCAGCCCATTGAAGAAGACATTGAGCGGGTGCTGGTCAGTGGTATTACCCTGCAGTCTATCCAGACCCGGGGTGAGTTTGACATCAAACCGTACCTGCGCACCGGTGAATCCATGGATGTGTATCAGGATCTGCGTCTGAATGATGTGCCGCTGTTGATGCAATATGCCGGTCAGAAAATCAAACGGGTCAAGCTCTCGATTGTTTTCAGGGCCAGTCATGATGGCCGGTTTCGTAAGGAAACCCACCATTTCACCCTGACAGTGCCCAACAAATGCAGCCTGAAGCCACATGATGACAGAAGACGCTATATCCGTGAGGTGTTGTTGCCCCGCTGGGGTGTGTTCACGGAGGAGCGTGCCCTGTGAACCGACTGCTCTCTCGTCCGGTTTTTGAAGCGTTGGCGTCATTGTACGACTGCGGTATTGAAAAGGTGCCAGGCCCGGATTTGCAGGGTGATTTCAGTGACTGTTTTCAGGATTTACTCGCCACTGGCATGCTGTGTCCCTGTGAACCGCTGCGCTGGATAGATGGTGATGACCACAATGAGAGCATCCCTGTCCAGAAAAGCCCATATGGCTACATGGGTTATCTCTGTCCGGACAGGGGTTGGGTGAAAGTCGAGGAAGCGGTTCGAAAGCAGTACCGTTTTTATCCGGACAGGCTGGTGAAATATCTGCATAAAGAACTGGAGTTGGCGGGGACGCCCTCTTTGCTGGTGTCCGGGCTCTGGTTCCTGGGCGCCTGCCGGGTGGGTAATCAGGAAGTCGAGGTTTACTGGTCGAGCTGTCTGGTTCCCAATCACGCTGATGCTGTCAGACGGGCCTTGCAGTCGCGCAGCTTGTTGCAACGGGCGGTGGTGTTGTGTCGTGAGAGAAACAACCGGATCTGTCTTGGGGATGAGGCCATGCAGCTCAGTCTGGGTGCGTTGTGGAATCATGACGATTTGATGGATGCAAGACGTCTCTGTCGCGCAGTAGTCGGGAGTGGCTACCGGCAGGTACTGGAGGAACAGGGGTTTCTGTGGTCTCCGGAATCCGGCACTTTTGTGTTGCCAGACCGAACCACAGTGACATTCAAAGGCCAGTACAGTCC